>NZ_DASZBY010000097.1:0-23809 GCF_035943795.1 Aliidongia sp.
GACGCGGCCGGTGGCCTGCTGAAGGCCGGGACGCTCGTCCATTCCTATCCGCATTCCTGGCGCTCCAAGGCGCCGCTCATCTTCCGCACCACGCCGCAATGGTTCATCTCGATGGAGACGAACGGCCTTCGCCAGACGGCGTTGCAGGCGATCGAGGATACGCGCTGGGTCCCAGCGGCGGGCCAGAACCGCATCCGCGCGATGATCGAAACCCGGCCCGACTGGTGCATCTCGCGCCAGCGCGCCTGGGGCGTGCCGATCGCCGTGTTCGTCGATAAGCGCACGCGCCAGCCGCTGCGCGACCAGGGCGTGATCGACCGGATCGCCGACGCCGTGGCGCGCGAGGGCGCCGACGTCTGGTTCACCGCCCCCGCGTCCCAATTCCTGGGCAACGGCTACGATGCCGAGGACTATGAAAAGGTCACCGACATCGTCGACGTCTGGTTCGACTCGGGTTCGACCCATTCGTTCGTGCTGGAGCAGCGGCCGGACCTGAAATGGCCGGCGTCGCTCTATCTCGAAGGCTCGGACCAGCATCGCGGCTGGTTCCATTCCTCGCTGCTGGAAAGCTGCGGCACGCGCGGTCGCGCGCCTTATGACGCAGTGCTGACCCACGGCTTCGTGCTCGACGAGCAGGGCCGCAAGATGTCGAAGTCCTTGGGCAACATCACGGCGCCCCAGGACGTGATCGACGCGTCGGGCGCCGACATCCTGCGTCTGTGGGTCGTGGCCTCCGACTATTACGAAGACCTGCGCATCGGCAAGGAGATCCTGAAGTACCAGTCGGACGTCTATCGCCGCCTGCGCAACACGCTGCGCTACCTGCTGGGGGCGCTCGAAGGCTTCGATGTCGCGGAGCGGGTCGAGCCTGCGGCGATGCCCGACCTGGAGCGCTGGGTGCTGCACCGCCTGAAGGAACTCGACGGGGTGATGCGCGACAGCACCGAGGCGTTCGATTTCCACCGGATGTATGTCGAGCTGCATCAATTCTGCTCGGTCGACCTGTCGGCGTTCTATTTCGACATCCGCAAGGATGCGCTCTATTGCGACCGGCCGGACGATGCGCGCCGCTGCGCCGTCCGCACGGTGATGGACTTGGTGTTCGACTGTCTGGCGAAATGGCTGGCGCCGATCCTGTGCTTCACCGCTGAGGAAGCCTGGCTCGCGCGCCATGGCGATGCGGCGGACGCGAGCGTGCATCTGGAAGTGTTCCCGGCCCTGCCGGATGCCTGGATCGCGCCGGAACTGGCCACCCGCTGGGCGACCATCCGCGACCTGCGCCGCGTCGTCACGGGCGCCATCGAGCTGGAGCGCGCGGCGAAGCGCCTGGGCTCCAGCCTGCAAGCCATGGTGACGCTCTACGCCGGTGCCGATGCCCAGGCGGCGCTGACCGGGCTCGACCTGGCCGAGATCTGCATCGTGTCCGACGCCCGGTTCAGCCTCGAGGCGGCGCCGGACGGCGCCTTCGCCATGGCCGACGCGCCCGGCATCGCGGTCACGGTCGAATTGGCATCGGGCGAGAAATGCCAGCGCTGCTGGCGGGTTCTGCCCGAGGTCACGACCATCCCGGCTCATCCGGATCTGTGCGGCCGGTGCGCCGATGCGGTCGATCATCATCACGCCTGATTCATAAGTAAGACATGCGGCTCGGCGACGGCTTGCTGCCGGCGCCGGAGTCGCGTACATAGGCGCGTCCTTCAGGTTGGATCGGCATGAAACGAACGGCATATCTTGGCACGACACTCGCCCTTCTCGTGATGGGTCTGAGTGGTTGCAGCGACACCCGCAAGGCGCTCGGCATCGACAAGGCCCCGCCCGATGAATTCTCGGTCGTGGCGGGCTCGCCCCTGACCATGCCGCCCGATTTCAATCTGCGCCCGCCGCGCAGCCCGTCGGACAAGCCACCGTCCGAGACGGCGGCCCAGGCCGGTCGTCAGACCGTGTTCCGTGCGGCGTCGGCCCAGCCGACCCAGGCCGCCGCGCTCAAGGCCGGTAGCAACAGCGGGCTCAGCGTCGGCGAACAGGCGCTCATCGCCAAGGCCGGGGCCAGCGCCACCGATCCGTCGATCCGCCAGCAGGTCGATAAGGAAACTGCCCAGATCACTGCCGACGACAGCGGCGGCTTCGTCGACAGCCTGCTGTTCTGGCGCGACGCCCCGCCGCCGGGCGAAGCGGTCGACGCGTCGCGCGAATCGCAGCGCCTGCGCGAGAACGCGGCGCTGGGCAAGCCCGCCTCGGTCGGCGACACGCCGCAGATCGAGCGCAAGCAGCGCGCCTGGCTCGAAGGCATTTTCTAGGCCGGATCGTTCAATATCGGTGTGGGGCATCCTGTGCTCGCGCGCCGCCTGAAGGCAGGTTCCGATGCGCCGTACCGCAAGCCTTCTTCGTGCGACGGCTGCGGCCGCCGCCCTGTTCGCCATCTTCGCCGGCGCCGCTTCGGCGGCTCCGCTGTTCGGCGAGAGCGAATTCACGCTGCCGAACGGGCTCGAGGTCGTCGTGGTGCCGAACCACCGCGCGCCCAACGTCACCCAGATGGTCTGGTACAAGGTCGGTGCCGCCGACGAGGAGCGCGGCTGGTCCGGTGTGGCGCATTTCCTCGAACATCTGATGTTCAAGGGCACCAGGACCCTGAAGCCCAAGGAATTCTCCGAGATCGTCGCGCGCAACGGCGGCCAGGAGAATGCCTTCACCAGCTGGGACTACACCGCCTTCCACCAGACCGTGGCATCGGACCGGCTGTCGCTGGTCATGGGGCTGGAAGCGGACCGGATGCACAATCTGGTCATCACCGACGAACAGCTGTTGCCCGAGCGCAAGGTCATTCTGGAAGAATGGCGCATGCGCATCGGCAACGTGCCGTCGGCCGTACTCGACCAGCAGGTCGAGGCGGCGCTCTATCTCAATCATCCCTACCGCATCCCGGTGCTGGGCTGGAGCGAGGAGATGGCGAAGCTCGACCTCGCTCATGAGCGGCGCTTCTACGACACCTGGTACGCGCCCAACAACGCGATCCTGATCCTGGCCGGCGACATCACGGTCGAAGCGGCCAGGAAGCTCGCGCTCCAGTACTACGGCAAGATCCCGCGCAAGGCGGTACCGGCACGCATGCGCCCGGTCGAGCCGATGCGCGAGGCCGATACGACCGTCGAGCTGAAGAGCGCCCGGGTGCGCAACCCGATCTGGAGCCGGGTCTATCTGGCGCCCAGCTACCACAGCGGCGACACGCAATATGCCTACGCGCTCGAAGTGCTGGCCGAGGTGCTGGGCGGTGGCGCCAACAGTCGCCTGCACAAGGCGCTGGTGCTGGACCAGTCGGTCGCGACCGGGGCGGGCGCCAGCTACGATCCGGAGCGGCTCGATCTCGGCAAGTTCAGCTACTACGTCAGCCCGCGCGTCGGCACCACGATCGACGCCGCCGCCGAAGCGGCCCAGGCGGTCATCGCCAAGGTTCTGGCTGACGGTATCACGGCGGACGAGGTCGACCGCGCCAAGACCCGCCTGCAGAATGAAGTGTTCTATGCCAACGACAGCCTGTCCCAGCCGGGCAACGTCATCGGCCGGGCCTTGACCACGGGATCGAGCCTGGCCGATCTCGACGCCTGGCCGGACCGCATCGGTGCCGTCACGGTGGACCAGGTCAATGCCGCCGCCCATGCGGTACTCGATGGCAAGACCTCGGTGACGGCGCGGCTGCTGCCGGCCAAGCCCGGCGCCGGCGGACCGGAACGGCCGCTGCCGCCCCAGACCCTGCCGGAGCAGATCCGATGAGCCGCCGCCTGGTCTTGCTGGGACTGGCGCTCGCGGCCCTGACTGCCGCGCGGCCGGCCGCCGCCGTGACCGTCGAGCGGGTCGTCAGTCCTGGCGGCATCGAAGCGTGGCTGGTCGAAGACCATAGCCAGAAGGTCATCAGCCTCGGCTATGCGTTCCACACCGGTGCTGCGAACGATCCGGCCGACAAGACCGGCCTGACCGAGTTCGTCGCCTCGACCCTCGACGAGGGTGCCGGCGATCTCGATTCCCAAGCATTCCAGGGCAAGCTGGAAGACCTATCCTCCTCGATCTCGTTCGAACCGTCCCAGGATTTCTTCGAGGGCAAGGTCCATACCGTGTCGCCCCACCGCGACGAGGTGTTCGACCTGCTGCGCCTGTCGCTGACCCAGCCGCGCTTCGACGAGGCGGCCGTTGCCCGGGTGCGCGACCAGATCGCCAAGGCGATCGCGGCTCGCGCCGAAGAGCCGAATGCGCTCGCCGGCAAGATCTGGTGGCGTGCCAATTTCCCGGACCAGCCCTATGGCCGGCCGGTGATGGGCTTGGCCAAGACCGTCGCCGGTATCACCGCCGACGATCTCAAGGCTTATGTGCAGAGCCGGTTCGGCCGCGATCGGCTGAAGGTCGCGGTCGTCGGCGACCTGACGCCGAATGAATTGAAGGCGCTGCTCGACCGGACGTTCGGCAGCCTGCCCGCGACATCGACCGAGCCCGTGGTTGCGGCGGACGCGAGCCCGGCGGCCGGCGGCAGCCTGCTGCTGGTCAAGAAGCCGGTGCCGCAGTCGATCGTGCTGTTCGGCCAGCCCGGCCTGGTCATCGCCGACAAGGATTATTATACGTTCCTCGTGGTCAACAACGTGCTGGGCGGCGGCACTTTTTCGACCCGCCTGGAGCATGCGG
This sequence comes from Aliidongia sp., assembly GCF_035943795.1. Classification (NCBI taxonomy): domain Bacteria; kingdom Pseudomonadati; phylum Pseudomonadota; class Alphaproteobacteria; order Rhodospirillales; family Dongiaceae; genus Aliidongia; species Aliidongia sp. The sequence continues at coordinate 4,669 of NZ_DASZBY010000097.1, forward strand.
TGCGCGAGGAGCGGGGGTTGGCCTATTCCATCGGCACGGGCTTGGCCAATTACGACCATGCGGCCCTGCTGTTCGGCCAGGCCGGCACCCAGAACGCCAAGGTCGGCGAAACCATCGCCATCGTCCGCCAGGAATGGGCGCGCTTTGCGGCCCAAGGTCCGACCGACAAGGAATTGAAGGACGCCAAGACTTACCTGGAAGGCGCGTACGCGCTCGGCCTCGACTCGACCCTGTCGATCGCCGAGCGGCTGCTGTTCTTCCAGACGCACGGTCTGCCGATCGATTATTTCGACCGGCGCAAGGGTCTGATCGAGAAGGTCACGCTGGCCGATGCCAGGCGCGTCGCCAAGGCAGTGCTGGATCCGGCCAAGCTCAGCTTCGTCGTGGTCGGCGATCCGGCAGGCGTCACCCCAGACCGGGTGGTCGACCCGGCGGACTGATCCGGACGCCGGGCGCTGCTTCAGGCGGCGAGCGCGCGGGATGCCTCCTTCACCTTTCTGGTCGCCTCGGTCGCCGACGCCGCGGCATGGGCGATGTCGTTCATGCCGCGGCTGATCGCGTTCACGCCCGACGCCGCGACCTGCATGCTGGACGACATCTCGCGCGTCACCGCATCCTGTTCCTCGACCGCGGCAGCGATCGCGCCGGAAATCTCGTTGATCTGGGCGATGGTCTTGGTGATCGCGCCGATCGCTTCGGCGGCTTCGTTGGTGGCACTCTGGACCTGGGCGATCTGGCTCGTGATCTCTTCAGTCGCCTGTGCCGTCTGGTTGGCCAGCGACTTTACCTCCGACGCCACCACGGCAAAGCCTTTGCCGGCCTCGCCGGCCCGAGCGGCCTCGATGGTCGCGTTGAGCGCCAGCAGATTGGTCTGGCTGGCGATGCCGGTGATCAGCTTGATGACCTCGCCGATCCGGTCGGCGGCGCCGACCAACTGGGCCATGATCTGGTTCGTCCGCTCGGCCTGCTCGACGGAATCCGCCGAAATGCGCGAGGCGCTCGCGGTCTGGCGCGCGATCTCCTTGACCGACGCGACCAGTTCCTCGGCGCCCGATGCTACGGCTTGAACGTTGGCCGCAGTTTCGGTCGAGGCATCGGCGGCCCGCGTGGCCTGCTCGCTCGCGGTCGAGACCGCGCGGGTGATCTCGCTGAGATCGGTGTCGATCGACTGGCTGAGCGCCGCGCGCCTGACCCGTTCCCGGACCTGGTTGGTGATGTCTGTTGCGAACTTCACGACCTTGAACGGCTTGCCGGACGCGTCCAGGATCGGGTTGTAGGATGCCTGGATCCAGACCTCGCGACCGCCCTTTCCGACCCGGCGATACTCCGCCGTCTGGTATTCGCCGCGATTGAGCGCCGCCCAGAAATCGCGATAGGCGGTGCTGCCCTTCTCGGCCGGATCGACGAACATGCTGTGATGCCGGCCTTCGACCTCGTCCAGCCGATAGCCCAGGGCGTCGAGGAAATTCTGGTTGGCATGCAGAATTGTGCCGTCGAGCGCGAACTGGATCATCGCCTGGGACTTGTCGATCGCCTTGATCTGGCCCTCGTGATCGGCCGCTCTCCGCTTCTGCTCGGTAATGTCGGTCGCGAACTTCACGACCTTGAACGGTTTGCCGTCGGTGCCCAGCAGCGGGTTGTACGATGCCTGGATCCAGACCTCGCGCCCGCCCTTGGCGATGCGGCGGAATTCCCGGGCCTGATATTCGCCGCGATTGAGCGCGGCCCAGAAATCGCGATAGCCCGCACTTGTCTTTTCGGCGGGATCGACGAACAGGCTGTGGTGCTTGCCGCGGATTTCTTCGAGGCTGTAGCCCATCGCCTTCAGGAAATGAGGGTTCGCCGTCAGGATCGTGCCGTCCAGCTTGAACTCGATCGTCGCCTGGGACGCGTCGATGGCCTTCAACTTGGACAGGAGTTCATGCGACGCGCCAAGGAAAGGGAGTCCGAGCATGTTAAACAACTCCTGCGGGTTCTGGCGGAGATTTCGTGTCTGACCAAGTCATGAAGTCGCTAGATTGTTCCGCAGTTAAAGACAGTTCACCTCGTGAATCAATCCGATTCTGGAGATTCACAATCGCCGATGATTCAAATAACTATTGATAATAATTGAATTTCAGCAGAAGATAATCACGTATCGACACGGAATTTCCGATGATTACCGCTCGATTTTGAAAACGAATCTGGGAAAATCGGAAAATACTAAGATGAAATCAAAAATATCTTGAGAAAAATCGAGACTGCTTCTCGGCAAAAACCAGGGCGTCGTGCGGTATGATTGAGGTTGGGCATCCCAGCGCGAGACGAGACGATCCTGAGAAGAGCCGACCGTCCGTCAGATATTGCCTTTGCGGCGAATGGCCGCGTGCTCCAAATCAACGAAGCAGCGCGCGCTGCTGCAACAGCCCGGCGAGCGCGCCGCTGTCCGGAACGACCGCGTCGGCGCCGGCCGCTCGCAGCCGGCTGCCGTGATCGGGTGCGCAATGCCCCCCGCCGCAGAAGCCGATCGCGATCATTCCGGCCGCCTTCGCGGCTTCGATCCCGGGCACGCTGTCCTCGATCACCAGGCATTGCTCCGGTGCGGCAGATCGGCGCGCAGCCGCGTGCAGGAACAGATCGGGCGCCGGCTTGCCCCGGGCAACCTCGAGCGAACTGAACACGCCCGCGCCGAACAGGGGCGCATAGCCGCCGAGTGCCAGCGCGAGCGCCAGCCGGTCGGGCGGGCTCGACGAGGCGACGCAGCGATCGACTGCGACCCGCGCGACCAGGTCGGGCATGCCGGCGAGCGGCTGCAACTCGGTCCGGAACGCCTCGAACAGACGCGACTGCACCTGTTCGGTGTAGTCTTCGGGCAGCCGCCGGTCCCATAGCCCCTCGAGCATGGCGTGATTGTCCTTGCGGCTGCGGCCGACCGCGCGATGAGCGAACTCCTCGGCGGAAATCGGATGCTCCAACGCGTGCAGGAGTGCGACCTCGACCTTGCAGGCGAGAGGCTCGCTATCAACGAGAACGCCGTCGCAATCGAAGATGATGAGGGTGGTTGCCGTCATAGCCACGATATATAGTGTCCTTCAGTCGATCGCCGTTTCTAGCAAGCCCCACAGCCGAGCGCCATGTCGAACCCGATCCGCCAGCTTCCGACCGTGCTCGTCAACCGCATCGCCGCGGGCGAGGTCGTGGAGCGCCCGGCCTCAGCCGTCAAGGAACTGGTCGAGAATGCCATCGATGCCGGTGCCGGCCATATCGAGATCGGCCTGCGCGAAGGCGGCCAGAGCCTGATCGTCGTGACCGACGACGGCATCGGCATGGATCCGGACGGGCTGGTACTGGCGGTCGACCGTCATTGCACCTCGAAGCTGCCCGACGATGACCTGATGGCGATCGCGACCCTGGGCTTTCGTGGCGAGGCCCTGCCGTCGATCGGCGCGGTCGCCCGATTGACCCTGACCAGCCGGGCGCGCGGCGCGGCGGAGGCCTGGAGCCTGACGGTCGATGGCGGCGACAAGGGCAGGCCGATGCCGGCCGCGTTCGGCCAGGGCACCCGGGTCGAGGTGCGCGACCTGTTCTATGCGACACCGGCGCGGCTCAAGTTCATGAAGACGCCGCGTACCGAGCGCGACCAGGCGGTCGACGTGGTCAAGCGGCTGGCCATGGCGCACCCGGAAATCGCCTTCACCGTATTGGCCGACGACGACCGGGCGATGCTGCGCCTCGGCGCTGCCCCCCTGGCCGACCCGGTCGAGGAGCGGCTGTCGCGCCTGTCGGCCGTGCTGGGCCGCGATTTCGCCGACAATGCCCTGGCGGTCGAGGCGCTGCGCGAAGGCATCCGCCTGACCGGTTTTGCCGGTTTGCCGACGCTCAACCGGGCGACCTCGCGTGAGCAGTATCTGTTCGTCAACGGCCGGCCGGTGCGTGACAAGCTGCTGACGGGTGCGGTGCGCGGCGCGTACCAGGATTTCCTGGCGGGCGACCGCCATCCGATGGTGGCGCTGTTCGTCGATCTGCCGTCGAGCGAGGTCGACGTCAACGTGCATCCGGCCAAAGCCGAGGTCCGGTTCCGCGACCCGGCGCTGGTGCGCGGCCTGATCGTCGGTGCGCTGAAGCATACGCTGAACGCCGCCGGCCATCGCGCCTCGACCACGGTCGCCAATGCGACGATCGACGCGCTCCGCTCCGGCATGGCGCCGGCGATGCCCGCCCATACCGGCTGGAACGGGTCCTATGTCAGCAGCTTCCGTGCACCCTCCTATCCGCAGGGCCTGGGCGAGGCGGTCGTAGCGGCCTATGCGCCGGCGCCCAACCTGTTCGGCGGCGATCTGCCGGCCACGGCACCCCCCGGTGCCGCCGCAGAGGCCGCGCCCGGTTTCGAGCATTTCCCCCTGGGTGCCGCGCGCGCCCAGCTGCACGACACCTATATCGTCGCCCAAACCGCCCAGGGCATCGTCATCGTCGACCAGCATGCCGCCCACGAGCGCCTGGTCTACGAGCGCATGAAGGAGGCGCTGGCCGCGACCGGCGTCAAGCGCCAGGCCCTGCTGCTGCCCGAAGTGGTCGAGCTCGACGAGGCGTCGGCCGACCGGCTCGGGACCCGCGCCGGCGAGCTGGCCGAGTTGGGCCTGGTGCTGGAGCCGTTCGGCGCCGGCGCGGTCGTGGTGCGCGAGGTGCCGGCCCTGCTCGGCGACTGCGACGTCAAGGGGCTGGTGCGCGACCTGGCCGAGGAACTGGCGGAGTTCGGCGCCGCCCTGTCGCTCAAGGAGCGGTTGGAGGCGGTCTGCGGCACGCTCGCCTGCCACGGCAGCGTCCGCGCGGGACGGCGGCTCAACCCGACCGAGATGAACGCCCTGCTGCGCCAGATGGAGGCGACGCCCCATTCCGGCCAGTGCAACCACGGGCGGCCGACCTACGTTGAACTGAAACTGGGCGACATCGAACGGCTGTTCGGTCGGCGCTGAATCGATCCGGGCGCCGCAGGAGGGCCGATGACTCCCATCATGAAGGCCGCCTGGGGCAGCCTCGCGATCAGCGTGGTCGTGCTGTCGCTGAAGGCGGCGGCCTATTGGCTGACCGGCAGCGTGGCGCTGCTGTCCGACGCGCTCGAAACCGTGATCAACGTCGCCGCCGCCCTCGGTGCCCTGGTCGCCCTGCGGCTCAGTGCACGTCCGGCCGATGCCAATCACCACTACGGCCACAACAAGGCCGAATATCTGAGCGCGATGGTCGAGGGCGCCCTGGTGCTGGTGACCGCCTTCCTGATCGCGCGCGAAGCCTGGGTCGGCTGGAACAGCCCACATGCGCCGGAAACGCCGTTCCTCGGCATCTCGCTCAATGCGGCGGCCGGCGTCATCAACCTGTTCTGGGCGGTTTTCCTCATCCGCCGCGGCCGGTCCTGGAAATCCCCGGCGCTCATCGCCGGCGGGCAGCACATCATGACCGACGTCTGGACCACGGGCGCCGTGCTGATCGGCGTGGCCCTGGTTCCGCTGACCGGATACCTGCGGCTCGACCCGCTGATCGCGGGCCTGGTCGCCCTCAATATCCTATGGACCGGCTACGGGATGCTGCGGGAATCCATGGGTGCCCTGATGGACGAGGTGTCGGATCCCGAGGCGGTGGCGGTGATCCGCCGGATCATATCCCAGAACGCCGCCGGCGCGATCGAGGCCCATGACGTGCGCACCCGCACGGCGGGCAGCGTCACCTTCATCGAGTTCCACCTGGTCGTGCCTGGCCCCATGACCGTCGACGCCGCCCATGAAATCTGCGACCGGATCGAGGCGGCCCTGCGCAGCCACCTCGGCACCGCCGTGATCAACATCCACGTCGAGCCCGAGGGCAAAGCGAAACAGAGCGGCGTGCCGGTGCTCTAAGCGGCCGCCTCGCGGGCCTCGATCTTGTCGCGCAGCGCCTTGGACGCACGGGTGTAGCCGCCGCCGGCGCCGTCGATGAAGTGGACATGCCGGTTTTCGGCCATCGATTTGACCAGGCAGGTCATCACAGCCGCATCCGAGACGTAGAGCCCGAAGCCGATGGTGCCCGTCGCTTCCAGTTGCATCAGGTACGCTTCGATCCGCACGAGCGCATCCGGCGTGCAATCGATCACCATCTGCAGCGCATCGTCGATCTTGCAGAAATCGGAATTACGCGCGGTCTCAGCGAGAAAGCGATCGAGCACCGAGGGACGGCGGCCGAAGCGGAGCGCCAGTTGCAAGACTACCGCGCCGGTCAGGATGGCGAGCCGCCGCTGCAGGCGGCCGAACCGGGATTTCTGCCCGGCGGCGGCGATTTCGATCGCTATCGCTTCGCTGCTCGGCAGCCACCTTCGGCGCAGCGCCGTCTCCAGCATCTCCGGTGTCGTCGGGTCGGCTCCGTCGCCGGCGATTTCCAGCAGGCGGTGCAGCACCTGCCGATAGTCGCCGTCATGGTCGGCCATGGCCACGACCAGCGACACCATGCAGCCGCTGCGCGACGCGATCGGCTGCCAACGGCAGGACAGGCCGCTGAGGTCGGGTTCGGCGGCCTGTTCCGGCAAGGTGACGATGTCCGCGGAGACGCCCGCCTTGCGGCCCTTCAGCACCAGATCGAGGAAACCGACGCCCCCGCCGCGGAACATGGCGAAGCAATTGCCCGGGGAAACCTCGTAGCGTGCAACCATTATGTCGTGTCCGTAGCCGCGCAGGTCGCCGACCCGCATGGCGCCGGCCCTGAGCTTCAGGCCGGCATTGGCATCGGCGAAGGCACGCACGCCCGACAGTGCGGCGAAGGCGGCATCGGCATGCTCGGGCGGGATCAGGATGGTGGCGCCGTCGCCGCCGAACAGATAGGGCAATTCCATGCCGACGCAGATGTTGCGAACCGCGGCAATGCACGACGCGGCGATCATGTTGACGGATTTCTGCTGCCCGCGCTCGACCGCGCGGGTCGAACCCTCGATGTCGGTGATGGCGAGTTGCCAGTCGCCTGGCGCCGGCCGATAGCGCGAGGGATCGAGCGCATCGTCGAGGCTGATGACCGGATCGAGCTGGTCGTAGAACGACATTCTTCACCCGATTCCCGTTGTCCGGTGCGGTATCCTAGCCGGCGATCCCGTAGCGCATCAGCACCAGCCGGGCTGCACCATAGCGCCGTTCATCCCCGATGGTGAAGCCATCCGGCGCGGCGAAGTCTTCCTTGGCGCCGACCTCGAGCACGACCACGGCGCCGGGCGCGATCCAGCCGGCGGCGACCAGGTTCTTCAGCGTGGGCGGCGCCAGGTCCTTGCCGTAGGGCGGATCCAGGAACACGAGCGAGCAGGGATCGGACGCCCGGGGCGGGGCGACGGCGTCGCCCCGCTGGATGGTGGTGCGCGCGCCTTCCTTCAACGTCGCGACGTTGCTCTTCAGCACGGCGAGCGCCACCGGCGCCAACTCCAGGAACGTCACATGGGCGGCACCGCGCGACAGGGCTTCGAGGCCGAGCGCTCCGGTGCCGGCAAACGCGTCGAGCACGCGGGCGCCGGCGATCGGCGAGCCCGCGGCGGCCCAACGGCCATGCTCCAGGATGTTGAACAGGGATTCGCGCGCGCGGTCGCTGGTCGGCCGGACCTTGTCGCCCTCGGGAACGGCGATCGGCCGTCCGCGATGGCTACCGCCGACGATCCGCACCGCGCGGGCCTCCGGGCTTCTTGGCCGCGTCGCCCGGGCGGGCCGGTGCGCGTTCGCTGCGGGCGCCGGCCGGCTTCGGTGCGGCAGATCGCGCGGCGGGCCGTTCCGAGGATCGTTCGGCGGACGGGCGCGCAGGTCCGGCGGAGCGGGCCGCGGGCTTGCCATAGGCAGGCCGGCCCTCGGCCGGGCGTTCGGCCGCGACGGGCGGCCGGCCGCGCTTCGTCGGCGGCTCGACCGCGCGATGGGGCTTCGGTATGCGGACGCGGCCCTTGGGGGCGGCCGCCGGCTCTTCCTTCAGGGTCAGGGTCTTGCGCGCTGCCCCCTTATCCTTTGCGGCGCCCAGGCCCAGCTGGTCGCGCAGCACACGGCGCGGCACTTCCTCGATGTCGCCGCGCGGCAGCAGGCCCAGCTGGAACGGCCCGTAGGACAGGCGGATCAGCCGGGTCACCCCATAGCCAAGATGCTCGAATACCTTGCGGATCTCGCGGTTCTTGCCCTCGGTCAGCGCTACCGTCACCCAGGCGTTGGAGCCCTTCTGGCGCTCGAACTCCACTTTGATCTCGCCGTAGCGCACGCCCTCGATCACCACGCCCTCGGCCAGCGCCAGGAACCGCTCCGGCTCGACCGTGCCATGGACGCGCACCTTGTAGCGCCGCACCCAGCCGGTCGAGGGCAGCTCCAGCTTGCGCGCCAGCTCGCCGTCATTGGTCAGCAGCAACAGCCCTTCGGAATTGAGGTCGAGGCGCCCGACCGAGATGACCCGGCCCAATTCCGGCGGCAACGTGTCGAACAGGGTTGGCCGGCCCTTCTCGTCGCGATGGGACGTCACCAGGCCCGACGGCTTGTGGTAGCGCCACAGCCGCGAAGGCTCCGGTTCCTTCAGCGGCTTGCCGTCGACCAGGATGATCGAACCCGAGGTCACGACCACGGCCGGCGTGGTCAGCAGCTTGCCGTCGACCGAGACCCGTCCGTCCTCGATCCAGCGCTCGGCATCCCGGCGCGAGCAGAGGCCGGCGCGCGCCAGCACCTTGGCGATGCGGTCGCCCTTTTCGGGAGCACCGGTGTCGTCGCTCATCTCTATCGTCCCTGGGCCGCGGCGACGAAGGCGCGGAAGATCGCCTCGTCGGGCGGGCTGATCTCGAATTCCGGATGCCATTGCACGCCCAGGCAAAAGCGCTTGCCGGGCAGCTCGATGCCCTCGATCACGCCGTCGGATGCCACCGCGTCGACCACGACGCCGGGGCCGACCGTCTTGACCGCCTGGTGATGGGCCGAATTCACCGCGAAGCGTGCGGTCCGGGTGATGTCGTGCAGCAGGGTGCCGGCGGCGACGGCGACCTCGTGCCCCGGTTCGTCGCGCGGGTTCGGCTGCTCATGGGCGAGCGGTGCCGCAACCTCGTCCGGAATATGCTGGACGAGCGTGCCGCCCAGGGCCACGTTCAGCAGCTGCTGGCCGCCGCAGATGCCCAGCACCGGCTTGTCCGCGTCGAGCGCCAGCCGGGTGATCGCCAGCTCGAACGCGGTGCGCCGGTCCTTGGTCGTGACGCTGTCGTGCCGCAGTTCGGCACCGAACAGGGCGGGGTCGACGTCGAATGCACCGCCGGTCACGATCAGTCCGTCGATCAGGTTCAGATAGTCGGCGGCCCGCTCCGGCTCGTGCGGCAGCAGGATCGGCAGGCCGCCGGCGCGCACGACGGCGCCGCAATAATTCTCGCGGATCGCGTACCAGGGAAATTTGGAGTAGCCACCGGGCTTTTCCGAATCGAGAGTAAGGCCGATGATTACGGGGCGAGACATGAGCGATCCTTCTAATCGAACGCCGACCATAAGCGTCCGGGGAAACCGGCGCAACGGCAGGGCGCGCATGGGTCTCGGGCGCGCAGGGCGGCGATGACCGTGGCACGGCGGCCGAGCTTCATGGATATGGCGCTGGTTCAGGCGCGGGCGGCCGCCACGGCCGGCGAGGTGCCGGTCGGCGCCGTGCTGGTCGAGGCCGCGAGCGGCCGCGTGCTGGCCCAGACGCGCAACCGGATCGAGGAGCTGAACGATCCGACCGCCCATGCGGAGCTGCTGGCGATCCGCGCGGGGGCGGCGCTGCTGGACAGCCCCCGCCTGCCGGCCTGCGACCTCTACGTGACGCTCGAGCCCTGCCCGATGTGCGCGGGGGCGATCGCCTTCGCCCGGCTGCGCCGGGTCTATTACGGTGCAGGCGACCCCAAGGGTGGCGCTATCGACCATGGCGTCAGGCTGTTCGACCAGCCGAGCTGCCATCACCGGCCGGAAGTCTATGGCGGTATCGGCGAAACCGAGTCGGCCGAGCTGTTGCGGGAGTTCTTCCAGGCGCGGCGCTGAGGCCTGCGCGCTCGGCAGGCCACCCTGCAAGGGTTCGATCTGGACGTAATGCTTGCTCATGCAAATATGAGGGGCCCATCTGTTCCCGCCAGGTCCTCCCGCTCATGCCCGATGCCATGCCCGAAAAGCCGCTGACCCGCGGCGCCGTCCTGGTCATGGCCGGCGCCTGCGGCTTCGGCGTCGCCAACATCTACTATAACCAGCCGATGCTGGCCGACATGGCGGCCGACCTGCGCGACCCGGCCGTGGCGGGCATCGTGCCGACCGTGACCCAGGTCGGCTACGCCCTGGGCCTGCTGTTGCTGGCGCCGCTCGGTGACCGGTTCGATCGCAAGCGGCTGATCCTGATCGAGCTGGCGGGCCTGGTGGCTGCCCTCGGCGTCGCCGCGATCGCGCCCAATCTGGCAGTGCTGGCCCTGGCCAGCCTGGCGGTCGGCGTGCTGACCACGCTGGTGCAGCAGATCGTGCCGATGGCGGCCCATCTGGCTAGCGCCGAGCGGCGCGGCCAGGTCGTCGGCACGGTGATGAGCGGGCTGCTGATCGGCATCCTGGGCGGTCGCGTGCTGTCGGGCGCCGTAGCCCAGCACCTGGGCTGGCGCGAGATGTTCGTCATCGCGGCCGGGCTGATGATCGTGCTGTTCATCGTACTCGTCGGCCTGCTGCCGCGCACGGCGCCGACCTCGACCCTGTCCTATCCGGCCCTGATGCGCTCGCTCTGGCGCCTGTTCCGCTGCGAGCCGGTGCTGCGCGAGGCGTCGGCGGTCGGTGCCCTGCTGTTCGCCGGGTTCAGCGCCTTCTGGGCGACGCTCACGCTGTACCTGGCCAGCCCGGCCTACCATCTGGGCGCCCAGGCCGCCGGCCTGTTCGGCCTGGTCGGCATCGCCGGCGCGCTGGCGGCCCCCCTGGCCGGCCGGCTGGCGGATCGGGGCGGTCCGCGGCGCACCGTCGGTTTCGCCATCCTGGTGACGCTGCTGTCTTTCGCGGTCTTCGCATTCGCCGGCCGCTGGCTCGCCGGCCTGGTCGCGGGCGTGCTGCTGCTCGATCTGGGCGTCCAGGGCGCCCAGGTCTCGAACCAGTCGCGCATCTATGCGCTGCAGCCCGAATCGCGCAGCCGGATCAATACCGTGTACATGGTGATCTATTTCGCCGGCGGCTCCGCCGGCTCGGCCCTGGGCGCGCTTGCCTGGAGCTATGGCGGCTGGCTCGCCGTCTCGGCGCTGGGCGCCGGCTTCACCGGTCTGGCGCTGCTGATCCATGTCTTCAGCCGACGCGAGACGATGGCACGCGCCGCCGCCTAAGCCCCTTGCCAGGCGGCACGGGAACGCCTATGCCCGGTTGACGTTTCCATGCAAACGATCCGGGGCGTCGCGATGGGCAGGCACGGCGGTTTTCAACTCCTGGCGCTGATGCTGTTGCTGCTGGCCGAACCGGCCTGGGCCCAGGGATTGCGCTGGGACATGCCGACCGAGTACCCCCGGGATTCGATGCCGGGTGCGGGCATCGAACGATTCGCGTCGCAATTGAATACGCTCAGCCATGGGCAGATCCTGGTGACGCCCAGCTACGACGCGGCACTGGGGCTGAAAGGGATCGGCCTGTTGCGCGCCATCGAGGCCGGGCAACCGCCGCTCGGCGATAGTTTCGCCGGCCCTCTGGGGCAAATGGCACCGATCTTCCTGCTGTCCTCGCTGCCGTTCGTCGCGACCTCGTTCGAGGACGCGCTGCGGCTCTACCAGGCGGCCAAGCCGACCTACGCAGCAGCCTTCGCCCAGCACCACCAGCGGCTGCTTTACGCGACACCCTGGCCGCCGACGGGCCTCTGGGCCAAGCATCCGGTGCTGAGGCCGGCGGATCTCGCCGGCCTCACGATCCGCGCCTATGACGAGACCAGCCGCCAGGTGATGGACGCAAGCGGCGCCAAAGCGGTCTATCTATCCTTCGCCGATGCCATGCCGCGGCTGAAGGACGGTTCGCTTCAAGGCGTGTTGTCTTCGGGTGATGGTGGGGCGGGGCGGCGGCTGTGGGATTTCCTGCCCAGCTTTACGGCGATCAACTACGCGGTGCCGCTCAGCCTCGCCAGTATGAATGAGGCCACGTTCGACGCCTTGCCCCAGGCGCTCCAGCAGGCCGTCGAGGTGGCGGCACGCGCGACCGAGGCCGCGCAATGGCAGGAGATCCGATCCCGGCTCGACGCGAACTACGCGATGATGCGCGCCAATCGGGTCGAGATCAGTCCGGCGCCCGATCCGACGCTGAAGCAGCTGCTGGACCATGCCGCCGAAGGCGCGATCACGGCCTGGGAGGCTGAGGTCGGCCCCGCCGGTGCGGCCGTGCTCGCGACCTATCGGGCGCAGCACTGAGGGGGCTCAGGGGAACCGGTCGTCCGGCCAGTCCTCGTCGCTTTCCCAATAGCCCACGAAACTTTGCGATTTGTCGTGCCAGGCGCCGTCGGCGAAGCGGTAGCTCGTCAGGTCGACCACGAATTCGCCGGTTGCAGCCCATGTGGGGTTGGCGTAGTTCGGACGGCAAGCGACGACCTGGATGATCTTGTCCCGGCTGCCGGGGGTCGGATCGGCGACGATCTTCCAATCGTTTTTCAGAGATCGCGTCAGTGCCGTGCGGCCCGGCAGCGCCACCGGCACCAGCTTGCCCTTCACGACCTCGACTAGCGTCGTTTCCAGTCCGGCATAGGAACCCATGCCGACGCTATGGTCCGCCGAGACCAGGAAGGTCGGCGCGCCATCGTGCAACACCTGGGCCTCGATATCGGCCAGGGGCACATCGAACGGTTCGTCCGCCAGGATCTGGCCCGCCCCATCGGCGAGGCGCAGGTGGGCAGGCAGCAGCGGCTTCCTGGCGAGCGAGGCGCGCAACGGGTCCTTGGCCGCCAGGATCAGATCGGTATCGTTGGTCTGCAGCCACATCTCGGCCCGCAGGGCCGGCCCGATCCGGCTGTCTTCGACAATCTGCAGCGCGCCGTCGATCCCGCTCGCGGCTTTGTCGAGCGGCAGGCTGCGATGCAGCGCATAGCCCGCCGGCACGACAGGCTCGTCGGCCGAAGCCGGCGCGGCGAGGGCCAGGACCAGCAGGATTGTCGATGCGCACAAGCGCCACGTCATGGGCGACCGCCGCTCGGTTGCAGCGGCAGGACATAGACCGGCAGGATCCGGCCGGGAATTGCGTCGGACGGCGCGTCATTCCGATAGGTGGCGCCTTGGGCCTGGTAGAATGGCGCCGCATGGGGATCAGCCAGGATGGACAGGGTCTTGCCGCCGCGATCGCGTGCCAGCGCCGCCGCGTGCCGAAATAGTGCCCGGCCGACTCCGTGACCGATCCAGGCCGGCTCGACATAAAGCAGGACCAGCTCGATCGTCTCCTCTCCGTCCGTACCGCCGATCTGATGCAGGCCGATCGGCCGGTCTTCGCGATCGGTCGCCACGAAAAGATCGCCGGCGCGGATCGCGGCCGGATCCACGGTCAGTGCAGGGCGGCACCGTTCGAGAAAGGCTTGGTCATAGCCCCAATGGGCCTTGGCGCGCAGGCAGAGTGCCGACAGCGCCGGTGCCTCGCCGGGTTCGGCTGCGCGGATCGGTGACTGTGCCAGGGCGTCCGTGGTCAGCTCCGCTCGCGCGCCACGGCGCGCCAGCCGATGTCGCGCCGGCAGAACCCCTCGGGCCATTGGATCCGGTCGACCGCCTGATAGGCGCGGCCCTGGGCCTCGCCGACCGTGGCGCCCAGGGCGGTCACGACCAGGACCCGGCCGCCATCGGCGACGATCGTACCGTCCTTCAGGGCGGTGCCGGCATGAAAGATCTCGACGGTCGGCGCGGCCGTGGCGGCGGCTTCCAACCCGTGGATCGCGGTGCCCTTGCGCGGGGTCTCGGGATAACCCTCGGCCGCCATCACCACGCCCAGTGCCGCTTCCGGACGCCAGTCGAGCGAAATCCGATCGAGCGTTCCGTCGCGGGCCGCGACCAGTGCCGGCAGCAGGTCGGATTTCAGCCGGCGCAGCAGCACCTCGCATTCCGGATCGCCGAAGCGGACGTTGTATTCGATCAACTGCGGCCCCGATGCGGTCAGCATCAATCCGGCGAACAGCACGCCCTTGAACGGCTTGCCCTCGGCCACCATGCCAGCGAGCGAGGGGCGGATGATCCGGTCCATCACCTGGGATTCCAGCGCCGCGGTCAGCGCCGGGGCCGGTGAATAGGCGCCCATGCCGCCGGTGTTGGGGCCGGTGTCGCCGTCGCCGACCGCCTTGTGATCCTGGGCTGAGGCCAGCGGCACGGCGGTCTTGCCGTCGACCAGGGCGAAGAAGCTCACTTCCTCGCCGTCGAGGAATTCCTCGATCACGATCTCGATGCCGGCATCGCCGAAGCGCCGGTCCAGCATCATGGCGTCGACCGCGCGCAGGGCCTCGTCCAGCTCATGCGCCACCACCACGCCCTTGCCGGCGGCGAGCCCGTCGGCCTTGACCACGATGGGCACGCCGCGCCGCCGGATCTCGGCCTTGGCCGCGTCGGAATCGGTCGTCCGCAGGTACGATCCGGTCGGCACGCCGTATTTGGCGCAGAGATCCTTGGTGAAACCCTTGGAGCCTTCGAGTTCGGCGGCGGCCCGGCTCGGCCCGAAGCACTTGATGCCGTGGGCCTCCAAATGATCGACCAGTCCGGCGACCAGCGGTGCCTCCGGCCCGACCACGACGAAGTCGATCCGTTCGGCCTGGGCCAGCGCCAGCAGCCCGTCGAGATCGGTGACGGCGACCGGGCGGCACTCGGCCAGGGCCGCGATGCCGGCGTTGCCGGGCGCGCAGATCAGCGCGTCGCACAGCGGCGAGTCCTTCATCGCCCAGCACAGCGCATGTTCGCGCGCGCCGGAGCCCACGACCAGAATTCGCATCGCCATCCTCGTCTCGAAATCACACGCGTCTTGAAAGCACTGTCGCCCGTCGGCCGGCTTTCATATCATAGCCCATGGTTTCGGATAGCCCCCCCTCAGCGACTGACGCTCCCGCGCCCGGCGCCAACCCGTCCAATGTGCCGGTCTATTCGGTCAGTGAAATCTCCGGCGCGCTGAAGCGCACGATCGAGCAGGCCTACGGCTATGTCCGGGTGCGCGGCGAGATCAGCGGCTGCAAGCGCCACGGCTCCGGCCACATCTATCTGGCGCTGAAGGACATGGACGCGGTCATCGACGCCGTGTGCTGGCGTGGCACGGCCGGCCGCCTCAAGGTCGACCCGGCTGACGGCATCGAGGTGATCGCGACTGGCCGGCTCACCACCTTCCCCGGTCGCTCGAAATACCAGATGGTGATCGAGCAGATGGAGCTGGCGGGTGAGGGCGCGCTCCTGAAGCTGCTCGAAGACCGCAAGCGCAAGCTCTCGGCCGAGGGCCTGTTCGCGGCCGAGCGCAAGCGGGCGCTGCCCTACCTGCCGACGGTAATCGGCGTGATCACCTCGCCGACCGGGGCCGTGATCCGCGACATTCTGCATCGCCTGAACGAACGCTTTCCGCGCCACGTGCTGATCTGGCCGGTGGCGGTCCAGGGCGATTCGGCGGCGGAGCAGGTCGCCCGCGCCATCGACGGCTTCAACCGCATCGTGCCGGGCGGCCCGGTGCCGCGCCCCGACCTGCTGATCGTGGCACGCGGCGGCGGTAGCCTCGAAGACCTGATGGCGTTCAACGAGGAAATCGTCGTGCGCGCGGCGGCGGCGAGCAAGATCCCGCTGATCTCGGCGGTCGGCCACGAGACCGACACGACCCTGATCGATTTCGCCAGCGACCGGCGTGCGCCGACGCCGACCGCGGCGGCCGAAATGGCCGTACCGGTCCGGCTCGACCTGTTGACCGAAGTGCGCAGCCTGGGCGGCCGGCTCGACGCCGCCTCGATCCGGCTGGTCGAGGAGCGGCGCCTGCGCCTCGACGGGCTGGCGCGCGGCCTGCCGGACCCGGTCCGGCTGATCGAGGCGGCGGAGCAACGGCTCGACGATCGGGCCGAGCGGCTGAAACTCTCGATCGGCGCCCTGCTGCGCGACCGGGCGGCGCGCGTCGCCACAGCCGGAGCGCAACTGAAGCATCCGCGCCAGCAGATCGCCGAGCACGAGCGGCATCTCGCCGGCGCCGCGGCCCGGCTTCGGCCGGCGCTCGACCGGACGATGGAGCGGGCAGGGGAACGGGTCGCCCTGGTCGGCGATCGGCTGCGCGCCGTGCCTATGCTGCCGGCGCTCGATCGGCGCTTTCAGGACCTGACCGCCCTGGGCAACCGGCTCGATGCCGCCGCCCGGCGCGATGGCGAGGCGCGCGGCGAGCGGCTGCAGCGGCTGACACAGGTGCTGGAGTCGCTGTCGCCCTTCAAGGTGCTGGAGCGCGGCTATGCCGTGGTCGAGGATCGCGCGGGCCAACCGCTCGGTGCCGGCGCGATCGAGCCGGGCATGGCGCTGACC
Source organism: Aliidongia sp. (assembly GCF_035943795.1). Taxonomy (NCBI): domain Bacteria; kingdom Pseudomonadati; phylum Pseudomonadota; class Alphaproteobacteria; order Rhodospirillales; family Dongiaceae; genus Aliidongia; species Aliidongia sp. The sequence continues at coordinate 21,104 of NZ_DASZBY010000097.1, forward strand.
TTGCGCTTCCATGATGCGACCGTGGCGGCCCGGGCCGAGGGGGCTGCGGCCGGTCTGGGCGATGGGAACCCACCGGCACCGAAGCCGGTCCGGAAGCCGAAGCCCACGGAAGAGCGGCAGCCGACCCTGTTCTGAACGAGGAAGCCAGCATGAGCGACGCCGAAGCCACCAAGCCGTTTTCGATCGACAGCGTGCCGTGGGAGGAATGGTCGGAGGGCGAGAGGTTCGGCAGCCGGGTGCGCCGGATCGGCAGGGCAGGCGGGGCCAGCCATGTCGGCGTGCTGGTGGAGGAGCTGTCGCCCGGCAAGCAATCGAGCCCGCTGCACTACCACACGGCCGAAGAGGAGCAGCTGATGATCCTGGCCGGAGAGGCGACCCTGCGGCTCGGCGACGAACGCTACCTGATGAAGGCCGGCGATTATGTCGTGTTCCCGGCCGGCCAGAAGCTCGGCCATGCGCTCGTCAACGAAAGCGACGAGACCTGCCGCTTCCTGATGATCGGCGAGCGCGACCCGAACGACGTGTGCATCTATCCGGATTCCAACAAGATCTACAGCCGGCAGACCGGCGAGACTTACGACAAGTCGGCGGTGCGGGACTATTGGGACGGTGAGGATACCGGCGGCTGACGCCGCTCCATCGCCCGGCCGGGCTCGGCGATCGGGGTGAAGCCGAACTGCTGGTAGAGCCCCTGGGCATCCCTGGTGAACAGCGTCCAGCGCCGCAAGTCCTGCAACTCGGGATGGGCCAGGATCGCGCCCATCAGCATTTTCGACAGGCCGCGGCCGCGATGGGTCGCCATGACCCAGACGTCGGCCAGATAGGCGAAGGTGGTGTAGTCGGTGATTACCCGCGCCCAGCCGACGAGCGTGCCGTCGGGGGTATGGACGCCGAACGGCAGGGAATGGGCGAACGCACGCGATACCTGCTGGAACGAGCGGCCCTGGGCCCAATAGCTCTCGGTCGACAGGGTGCGATGGATCAGGTCCATGTCGAGACGGGCCGGATCGGTGCTGATGGTGAAGCCGTCGCGCGTGGTTTCGAACGGGGCGATCATCGAACCTCCTTCAACTGTCCGGCCAGCGCCGGTGGAGCCAGAACCAGTGGCCGGGCCGCGCCCGGATCCAGCTTTCCAGCATCTGGTTGATCCGGGTCATGAGCGCCAGCACGTCGGCCGGCCGGTCGCCGCTCGTCGGCAGGTCGTGCGCCGAAAACACCGTGACCCGGAACCGCGCGCCCGGCAGCCGCTCGACCCGGGCCGGCAGCACGCTGCAGTCGTAGCGCAGCGCCAGTTCGGCGATCGCCGGCGCGGTCATGGCGTCGCGCCCGAAGAACGGCACGGCGATGCCGTCGTTCATCTTCTGGTCGACCAGCATGCATAGCGACTGGCCGGCGCGGATGGCGCCGACGATCTTGCGGGCACCCGTGGCGCCCTTGGGGATCGGATCGGCACCCAGATCGCGCCGCAGCTCGATCATCATCCGGTCGACCAGCGGGTTGTTGGCCGCGCGATAGACTGCCGCGAGCTTCAAGCCGTAGAGCGCGGCCGCGAGCGCCGCCACCTCCCAATTGCCGAAATGGCCGGAATAGAAGATCAGCGGCTTGCCGCGCGCGATCGCCGCATCGACATGCTCGAGCCCGACCGCCTCGATCGCGGCACCCGGCGTGAACGCATCCATGGTCTTCAGGTGGGGGAACTCGCCGACGACCCGGCCCAGGTTGTCCCACATCTCGGCAAGGACCCGGTCCTGGGCCGCGCGATCCAGCTCGGGCAGCGCGCGCGCCAGGTTGCGCCGGGCCCGGCGGGTGATGCCGAGGCGGGACCCGATCGTGCGGGCGAGCCAGCCGCCCAGTGCCGAGGCCGCGGCCCGGGGCAGCGCCCCGAACAGCGCCATGGCGACGCCGGCGAACGCCGCCTCGATCCGCTGCCCGGTGGTGGCGCGCGCGTCGTCGCTCATCGAGCCTCCAGCAGCGGCAGGATCAGCCGTTCGATCAACGCCAGGTCCGACGCGTCGCGCCAAATCAGGCGCACGGGCAGGGTCTCGACCCGGGTCCGCAACTCGGGCGGCAGGCGCACCCAATCCTTCGTCGTCGTGACCGCGACCGCCCCGGCCTGATCGGCCTGGGCGACCAGATCGGCCAGCTCTTCGGTCCGATAGGCGTGGTGATCGGGAAAGCCGATGCCGGCGATCAGGTCGGTGCCCAGCGCCGTCAGGCTGTCGAAGAATTTCTGCGGCCGCCCGATGCCGGCGAAGGCCAGGACGCGGCGGCCGCGCCAGCCGGCGGCGTCGCCATTCGGCACCAGCCTTGCCCATGCGACCGGCAGGTGGCGGGCCAGGTCGCGGCCGAGATCGTCCGGATCCTCGCCGATCAGCACGGCGGCCTGGGCGCGGCGTAAACCGCTGTTGCGCGCCTCCCGCAGCGGGCCGGCCGGCATGACCCGGCCGTTGCCGAAGCCGTAACCTCCGTCAACGACCAGCAATGCCAGATCCTTGACCAGGGATGGGTTCTGAAATCCGTCGTCCATCAGGATCAGCTCGGCACCCCCCACCGCTGCGGCGCGCGCGCCGGCCGGACGGTCGCGGGCGACCCAGGTCGGCGCCGCCTCGGCCAGCAGCAACGCCTCGTCGCCGACCGCGCGGAAATCATGGGCCGCCGGGTCGACCCGGACCGGGCCGGCGAGCGCGCCGCCGTAGCCGCGGGTCA
>NZ_DASZBY010000098.1:0-22380 GCF_035943795.1 Aliidongia sp.
CGCCGGTCGGACGGTTGGTCGTGATCGGGCTGAAGGGCATCGACCAGGCCGCGATCCGGGCCGAGCTCGCGGCCTGATGCATCTGCTGAAGGCGACACCCGGACGGGTCGAGGCGGCCGACCAGGCCGTCCGGCTCGTCCAGTCGCCGGGCGACATCGTGTTCCTGTCGGCGGCGGATACGGAGCTGGCGGCACTCGCCGCCGCGCGCGCCGGGTGCCCGGCGGATTTCCCGAGCCTCAGGGTCGCGAGCCTGCTGCAGCTCGGCCATCCGATGACCGTCGATCTCTACCTGGACGAGGTGGTGGCCAAGGCGAAACTGGTGGTTGCGCGGGTGATCGGTGGCCTGGGTTACTGGTCCTACGGCATCGAGCGCATCGCGGCGTCGGGCATCCCCTGCGCGTTCCTGCCCGGCGACGAGCGGCCGGACGAGGAGTTGATGGCCGCATCGAGCCTGGACCGCGACGTGGTCGGGCGGCTCTGGCGCTATTGCCTCGAGGGCGGTCCGGCGAACATGCGCGGGTTGCTCGACGAAGCCGCCGGGCTCGTCGGCTACGCGGTCGAGCCGGCGCCGCCCGTGCCGCTGCCGCGCGCCGGGTTCTATCGGCCGGGCGAGGGCGCGGTCTCGCTCGATCGCATCGATCCGGGCACGCGTCCCGTGGTGCCGATCGTGTTCTACCGCGCGCTGTTGCAAGCCGGCGATCTGGCGCCGGTCGACGCGCTGGTCGCAGCCCTCGACGCCCAGGGCCTGGCGGCGCTGCCGATCCATGTGTCGAGCCTCAAGGATCCGGTCTCGGTCGCCTTGCTGACCGCGACGTTGGCGCGCCATCCGCCGGACGCAATCTTGAACCTGACCGGCTTCGCCGTTTCGACCCAGGGCGGCGACGGGGCGGACAATCCATTCCTCGCGGCCGACTGCCCGGTGCTGCAGGTCATCCTGGCCAGCCAGGACGAGGCGACCTGGCGCGGCGGTCAGGCCGGCCTGCCGGCGCGCGACCTGGCCATGAACGTGGCGCTGCCGGAAATCGACGGGCGCATCATCACCCGCGCGATCTCGTTCAAGTCGGCGGGTGCGATCGATCCGCTGGTCGACAGCGCGCTGGTGCGCCATCGTCCCGTCGCTGACCGGGTCGATTTCGTCGCCCGGATCGCGGCCGGATGGGTGCGCCTGCGCCGTGCCGCGGCGGCGGAGCGGCGGGTGGGCCTGGTGATCGCGTCGTACCCGGGCCAGGACGGCCGCATCGGCTGCGGCGTCGGCCTCGATACGCCGGCGTCCGCGATCGGCATTCTCGACCACCTGGGACGCGCCGGCTATGTGACCGACGCCGCGGCCGATGACGGCGACCGGCTGATGCGCGCGCTGGCAGCAGCCGCCGAGCCTTATCAGGTCGCGGACTATCTGCGGTTCTTCGGGACCTTGCCGGAGGCCGTCCAGCAGGCGGTGCGGGTGCGCTGGGGCGAGCCTGTGGAAGATCCGGATGTGCTCGACGGCGCCTTCCGGCTGAGGATCCTGCGCGCCGGCAACGTCGCGGTCCTGGTCCAGCCGAGCCGCGGCCCCGGGCTCGACCCGCGCCAGGCCCACCATGATCTGGCCCTCGTGCCGCCGCACTCGTACCTCGCCGCCTATGGTTGGCTGCGGTCCGCGTTCGATGCCCATGCCATCATCCATCTGGGCAAGCACGGCACGCTCGAATGGCTGCCCGGCAAGGCGGTGGCCCTGTCGGCGGAGTGCCTGCCCGAGGTGGTGCTGGGTCCGGTGCCGCACCTCTATCCGTTCATCGTCAACGATCCGGGTGAGGGCAGCCAGGCCAAGCGCCGCGCCCAGGCCGTGATCATCGACCACCTGACGCCGCCGCTGACCCGGGCCGAGGCCTATGGGCCGCTGGCCGAGCTGGAGCGGCTGGTCGACGAATATTACGAGGCGGCGGGCGTCGACCCGCGCCGGCTCGTGCTGCTGCGCGACGCGATCCTCGACCTGGCGGCGCGCAGCGGGCTCGACCGCGATTGCGGCATCTTGGCCGGAGAGCCGTCGGACAGCGCACTTTCCAAGCTCGACAATCACTTGTGCGAATTGAAGGAACTGCAGATCCGCGATGGGCTGCACATCTTCGGTGTCTCCCCGACCGGCGACCAGCTGACCGACCTGCTGGTCGCGCTGACCCGGCAGCCGCGCGGCAGCGGCACGGGCGGCGACGCATCGCTGACCCGGGCGCTCGCCCATGACCTGGACCTGGATTTCGACCCGCTGATCGCCGATCTCGCCGCACCCTGGGCCGGTCCCCGGCCGCCCGCACTGGCCGGTCCGGACGCCTGGCGCAGCACCGGCGATACGGTGGAGCGGATCGAGCTGCTCGCCCGCGCGTTGGTCGGCGGCACCATCCCGTGCGAGGCTGCCTGGGACCGCACCCGCGCGGTGCTCGACGCGATCGATGTCCGGCTACGCCCGTCGGTCGAGGGCTGTGCCATCCATGAATATGCCGGCCTGTTGAAGGGCCTCGCCGGAAGCTTCGTGCCGTCCGGGCCGTCGGGCGCGCCGACCCGGGGGCGGCTCGACGTGCTGCCGACCGGTCGCAATTTCCATGCGCTCGACAGCCGTGCCGTGCCGACGCCGACCGCCTGGCTGCTGGGTTGGCGCGCCGCCGGGCTGCTGATCGACCGCTATCGCCAGGACGAGGGCGACTGGCCGAAGCGCATGGCGATCACCGCCTGGGGCACCGCCAACATGCGCACCGGCGGCGACGACATCGCCCAGGCGCTGGCGCTGATGGGGGTACGGCCGACCTGGGACGGCCCGTCGCATCGCGTGACCGGCTACGAGATCCTGCCGCAGGGCGTCCTCGACCGGCCCCGTGTCGATGTGACCCTGCGCATCTCGGGCTTCTTCCGCGACGCGTTTCCGGCCCAGGTCGACCTGTTTGACGCGGCGGCACGCGCGGTGGCGGCGCTCGACGAGCCGGACCATCTGAACCCGCTCGCAGCGCGTGTGCGCGGCGAGGCCGCGGCGCTGGAAGCCATCGGCATCGATCCGGCCCTGGCGCGGCTGCAGGCCGGCGCCCGCGTGTTCGGCGCCGCACCCGGGCGCTACGGCAGCGGGCTCGAGGCGCTGTTGACCGACGCGCTCGCCGACATCGACGTGGCCGACACCTACCTGGCTGCCGGTGGCTTCGCCTATGGCGCGGGGCTGGCCGGCACGGCGCTGCAGGATCGCTTCGCCGACCGGCTGGCCGGGGTCGAGGCGGTCGTGCAGAACCAGGACAATCGCGAGCACGACCTGCTCGACAGCGACGCCTATTGGGGGTTCGAGGCGGGTTTGGCCGCGACCGTCACCAAACTGCGCGGCACGGCGCCGGCGATGTTCCACGCCGACACGGCGAACCCGGAGCATCCGCGCATCCGGACCTTGGCCGAAGAAATGGCGCGGGTCGTGCGCGGCCGTGCGGCCAATCCGAAATGGCTGGCCGGCGTGATGCGCCACGGTCACAAAGGCGCCGCCGAGATCGCGGCCACGGTCGACTACCTGGCTGCCTTCGCGGGCCTTGTTCCCGTGGTGACGCCCGAGCATTTCGAAGCGATCTACGATGCCTATGTCGCCGACGACACGGTTCGCAATTTCCTCATCACCCGCAACCCGGCCGCTGCCCGCGCCGTCGGCCGACGCCTCGGTCAGATGATCGTGGCCGGCCGCTGGCAACCGCGCCACAATCGGGCGCATGATCTGCTTCAGGAGCTCCAGGCATGACCGATCAGCCCATGACCGACCAACCGGCGGAAGATTTCGCCCGCGCCGACGAGAAATCGAAGAAGCGCAAGGAAATGCGCGACCGGATGATGGCGACCAAGACCCTGTCGAAGGGCCTGCTGATGGTCCACACCGGCAAGGGCAAGGGCAAGTCGACGGCGGCGTTCGGCGTGGCGTTCCGGGCCCTCGGCCACGGCCAGCGCGTCGGCATCGTGCAATTCACCAAGGGCAAGTGGGAATCCGGCGAGCGTGCCGCCTTCGCCCGGTTCGGCGACCAGGTGACGATCCATGCCCATGGCGAGGGCTTCACCTGGGAGACGCAGGACCGCGCCCGTGACATCGCCAACGCCGAGGCTGGCTGGGCGCTGGCCGTCGGCATGATCGAGGCGGCGCGGGAAAGCGGTGCCTACGACCTGCTGGTGTTCGACGAGCTCAACATCGCGCTGCGCTACGAGCAGCTGCCGATCGGCGAGGTGGTGGCGGTGCTGCAGGGCCGGCCGGAGGGTCTGCACATCATCGTGACCGGCCGCAATGCCAAGCCCGAACTGATCGAGGCCGCTGACCTTGTGACCGAGATGGAAGCGGTCAAGCATCCGTTCGCGGCCGGCATCAAGGCGCAGCAGGGCATCGAGTTTTGAATCCCTGGCTGACCATCGTCGGCATCGGCGAGGATGGCGAACTGGGCGCTGAGGCCCGGGCCGCCCTCGACCGGGCCGACCTGCTGGTCGGCGGGACACGGCATCTGGCGCTGGTGCCGGCGGGGAGGGCGGCGCGGCGCGCCTGGCCGTCGCCGATGCTGCCGCTGGTCGAAGAGATCCTGACCGGCCCGCGCAGCGCCCAAGTGGTCGTGCTGGCCAGCGGCGACCCGATGCTCCATGGCGTCGGTGCCACCTTCACCGCCCGGCTCGATGCCGGGGAGTATCGGATCATCCCGCAGGTCTCGGCGTTCAGCCTCGCCTGTGCCCGGCTCGGCTGGCCCCAGGCCGACGTCACCCTGGTCTCGGCGGTGGGAAAATCGCTCGATCTGATGCGCGTCGCGGTCCAGCCGGGCCGGCGGCTGGCGCTCTACGGTGCGGTCGCGGGCGAGGTCGCCGCGATGCTGACGGAGATGGGCTATGGCCCCAGCGGCATGGTCGTGTTCGACCGCCTGGGCGGCCCGGCCGAAGCGCGCCGCGACGGCATCGCGCACCATTGGGTGCATCCGGCCGGCGAAGATCTCGCCGTCGTCGCGGTGACCTGCCTGCCCGATGAAGCGACGCGCCCGCTCTCGACCCTGGCCGGCCTGCCGGACGAGGCGTTCGACAGCGACGGGCAGATGACCAAACGCGAGGTGCGGGCGGCGACGCTGGCCCGGCTCGCGCCGCTGCCCGGCCAACTGCTGTGGGACGTCGGCGCCGGCACCGGCACGATCGGCATCGAATGGTCGCGTGCCCATCCGTCGTGCCGTGCCGTCGCGGTCGAGCGGCGGGCGGACCGGGCGCAGCGCATCACGGCCAATGCGCGGACGCTTGGCGTCCCGGCCCTGCGCGTCGTCGAGGGCGAGTTGCCCGGTGCGCTCGACGGGTTGCCGGCGCCCGACGCGGTCTTCATCGGCGGCGGCATCGGCACCCCGGGCCTGGTCGACCGGTGCTGGGCGGCGCTGAAGCCCGGCGGCCGGCTCGTCGCCAATGTCGTGACCGTCACCGGCGAAGCGACCCTGGCGCAATGGCACCAGAGCCTCGGCGGCGACCTGATCCGCATCGCCGTCGCGCGTGCGCGACCGGTCGGCGGCATGCTCGGCTGGAAGAGCCTCGCGCCGGTCACTCAGTGGGCGATCGTGAAGCCATGAGGATCCAGCGCGCCATCGGCATCGGTGCGGCGTCAGGCGCCACGCTCGAGGATGTGCTGGCGCTGATCCAGGCGACGGTCGGGCACATCGGTGCCTGGGCCTGCCTCGCCACCATCGACCGGCGGGCGGACCTGGGTCGCCAGGTCTCGGCAATGCTCGACCTGGAACTGCGCCTGTTTCCGGCCGAGCAACTGGCCGCCGTGCCCGGCACCGTCACGCTTTCCTCCCGGTCGGCCGATGCGGTCGGCAGCCCCAGCGTGGCGGAGGCGGCGGCTCTGGCCGCCCTCGGCCCCGCCGCCTGGCTCGCCATCCCGCGCAAGACCGGCATCCTCTGTACCTGTGCGCTCGCGGAGCTTCCATGATCGTCCATTTCATCGGCGCCGGCCCCGGTGCCGCCGACCTCCTGACCCTGCGCGGCCGAGACCTGATCGCGGCATCGCCGGTCTGCCTCTACGCGGGCTCCCTGGTACCGAAGGGCGTGCTCGCCCATGCGCCCGCCCATGCGCGGCTGATCGATACCGCCGAGATGCACCTGGACGAGATCATCGCCGAGATCGCTGCCGCCCATGCGGCCGGCCAGGATGTCGCCCGGCTGCATTCCGGCGACCTGTCGGTCTGGAGCGCCATGGCGGAGCAGATGCGTCGCCTGGACGCGCTCGGAATTGCCTATGACGTGACGCCGGGCGTGCCCTCCTTCGCCGCCGCAGCAGCGGCGTTGGGTCAGGAATTGACCCTGCCTGGTGTCGCGCAGTCGCTGATCCTGACCCGAACCTCGACGCGGTCCACCGCCATGCCGGCGGGCGAGGACCTGAAGAGCCTGGGGGCGACCGGGGCGACGCTCGCGATCCACCTGTCGATCATGAACCTGGCCCAGGTCGTGGCCGACCTCACGCCGCTCTACGGCGCCGATTGCCCGGTTGCCATCGTGTTCCGGGCGAGCTGGCCGGACGAGCGGGTGCTGCGCGGCACGCTCGCGACCATCGCGGCCCTGGTCGCGGAAGCCGGCATCGACCGCACCGCGCTGATCCTGGTCGGACGCGGGCTGGGATGCCCTAGCTTCGGGACGAGCCATCTCTACTCCGCCGACCGGGACCGGCCGCGACGCCTCGGATGAGCGGCCGTCTACGAAGCGCGCCCGACCGGGTTGCCTTCGCGATCGACCACCAGCACGTCGACCGCGATCGGCGCGCCGTCGAGCGTGGCGAGCGCGGTTGCGCGCGCGCGGGCCGCGACGGCATCGCCCAGCGGCAACCCCGCCACCTGGGACAGGCGCAGCGCGGCGAGGCCGGTATTGGCGCCGGCGATCTCCGCCGTCAGTGCCGCCGCAGCGCCGATCTCGGCCGCGATGGCGGCGAGCCAGCCCAGGTCGACCTGGGACCGGCCGGAATGCAGGTCGAGGTGGCCTTGTGCCAGCTTCGCCAGCTTGGCGAAGCCGCCGGCGATGGTCAGGCGCGGCACCGGATGGCGCCGCAGGTACTTCAGCATGCCACCGGCGAAGTCCCCCATGTCGAGCAGCGCGCCCTCGTCCAGCCCGTGCAGCTTCGCGACCGCCGCCTCGGAGGTCGAGCCGGTGGCGCCTGCGACATGGATCAGGCCGGTGGCGCGGGCGACGTCGATGCCGCGATGGATCGAATGGATCCAGGCGGCGCAGGAATAGGGCACGACGATGCCGGTCGTGCCCAGGATCGACAGGCCGCCCAAGATGCCGAGCCGCGGGTTCCAGGTCTGGGTCGCGATCGCCTCGCCGCCGGGAACGGAGATCTCGACCACCAGGTCGCCGGGATCGCCCAGCGCGGCCGCCAGTTCCGCCACGGCCGCGCGCATCATCTGGCGTGGCACGGGATTGATCGCCGGTTCGCCGACCGGAAGCGGCAGGCCAGGCTTGGTCACCGTGCCGACGCCGGGTCCGGCGCGGAACGAGACGCCGCTGCCGGGGCTGCCGCGCCGGACCGTCGCCAGGACGAGCGCGCCGTGTGTTACGTCCGGATCGTCGCCGGCATCCTTGACCACGCCGGCCGTGGCGCTGTCGCCGTCGCGTGTTTCACGGGCGAGTGCGAAGCTCGGCCGCTCGCCGCCGGGCAGCAGGATCTCGACCGGATCGAGAAAGCGGCCGGTAAGGAGCGCCGCATAGGCCGATTTGGTCGCGGCCGTGGCACAGGCGCCGGTCGTCCAGCCGCGGCGCAGCGGGGCGCCGTCGTCCGGGATGAGTTCGTCCGGGGCGTCGTCGGTCATGGCGGGGACGCCCGATGACCCGCCGCCTGCTGATCCTGGGCGGGACGGGGGAGGCGGTGCTGCTGGCGCGCCATCTGACCCGCCGCCCGGATCTCGACGTCATCTCGTCGCTCGCCGGGCGTGTCGCAAATCCGGCGCTGCCGGTCGGGGCGGTGCGCGTCGGCGGCTTCGGCGGGGTCGACGGACTGGTCGCCTATCTGAAACAGCGGATCGACGCGGTGATCGATACGACACATCCGTTCGCCGCCCGCATGAGTTTCAATGCGGCCGAGGCCTGCCGGCACGTGCAGGTGCCGCTGCTCGGCTTCGTGCGCCCGGCCTGGCAGCCTGTGCCGGGTGATCGTTGGCTTTCCGTCGCCGACATGGCTGGGGCTGCGGCGCTGTGCCAAGGCCGCGTGTTCCTGACCGTCGGCCGCCAGGAACTGGCGCCGTTCGCCGGCTGCGATGCCTGGTTCCTGATCCGCTCGATCGACCCGCCGGGCGGCGCGCTGCCGCCCCGCCATGCGCTGCTGCTTGCCCGCGGGCCGTTCGAGACGACGGCCGAGATCGAGTTGCTGCGCGCGAACGCGATCGACCTGGTCGTCTCGAAGAACAGTGGCGGTCCTGCGACCTATGCCAAGATCGCGGCGGCACGCGCGCTGGAGCTGCCGGTGGTGATGGTCGAACGGCCCGCCCGCCCGGCGACGGATGAGGCCCGCAGCCTGGACGAGGTCGATGCCTGGCTCGACCGTCCGCATCACACCCCGTAGCGCCGCGGCGTATAGACGACCGGCTTGCCCCCGGCGCCGGCAAAACGCCGGGTCTGGGAATTGCCGATCAGCAGGATGGTCCGCATGTCGACCTGGGTCGGATCCAGGCTCCTGAGGTCGGTCACCACGATCCGCTCGCCGGCGCCGCCCACATCCCGGGCCAGGATCACCGGCGTCTCGGGTGCGCGGTGCCGGGCCAGGATCGAGCGCGCCTCGCCCAATTGCCACTGCCGCTCCGACGAGATCGGGTTGTAGAGCGCGAGCGCGAAATCGGCCTTGGCGGCGGCGTCTAGCCGTTCGGCGATGGTCGGCCAGGGTTTCAGGCGATCGGACAGCGAGAGGACGCAGAAGTCGTGGCCCAGGATGGCGCCGACCCGGGCGGACGCGGCCTGCATCGCCGAGATGCCGGGCAGCACGCGGATGTCGAGCGCGCGCCAGGCCTCAGGCCCCGCCTCGACCTGTTCCAGCACGGCCGAGGCCATGGCGAAGATGCCGGGATCGCCTGACGATACGACGCAGACCCGGCGGCCGGCCTGCGCCAGTTCGATGGCGTGTCGGGCCCGGGCCGCCTCGACCTTGTTGTCGGAGCCATGGCGGATCTGCCCGGGCTGCGGCGAGACCCGGTCCAGGTAGGGTTGATAGCCCACCAGGTCGGTCGCGTCGGCCAGCGCCGCGCGCGCCTCGGGCGACAGCCATTCCGGCGCACCCGGCCCCAGGCCGAGCACGATCAACTGCCCGGCCGCACCGGCGACGCATTTCACCGGCACGACCTCGGCGCCGGGCACCAGGACCAGCGAGAAATACGGCACCTGGGCGGGATCGACCTCGGCCAACGGGAGCGCACGCTCCGCGCTCATGGTCGCCCGCTCGATATAGAGCGCGCGGGACGAGGCGCCTGCCTGCTCGATCGCCCGGCGCACCTTCGCGAAATTGCGGCCCAGCTTCATGATCGCGACCGCGTGGCCCTGGGCCAGCCGGCGGGCGAGCTCTGCTTCGGGCAAGGTGCCCGGCAGGATCGCCAGCTCCGTATCGCGCCGGACCAGCGGCTTGCCCAGGCGTGCGGCGCCGGCCATGACCGAGCAGACGCCGGGAATGACCTCGGTCTCGTAGCGCTGCGCCAGCCGGTCGTGCAGGTACATGTAGGAGCCATAGAAGAACGGATCGCCCTCGCACAGCACGGCGACATTCAGGCCGGCATTCAGTTCGGCCGCGACCCTTGCGGCGGCCTCGTCGTAGAATTGTGCGATGGCCCCGTCGTAACCGTCGGCATGGTCCGTTGTCTCGGTGGTCAGCGGATAGATCAGCGCCAACTCGCGCTGGCCCCGGGTCAGCTCCGCGGCCACGATCGCGCGGGCATTGCTGCGGCCGTGGCGGGCCGACAGATAGGCCACCACGTCGGCGCCGCGCACCACCTTCAGTGCCTTGACCGTGATCAGGTCCGGATCGCCAGGACCGACGCCGACGCCATAGAGCCGGCCGGGCTTCACGATCCCGCTCATTCCGCCTCGCTCGCGAGCGCATTGATCGCGGCCGACGCCATGGCGCTGCCGCCGCGCCGGCCGAGGATCGTGATGAACGGCACGCCATGGCCGCGCGACTTGAGCGCCTCCTTGGATTCGGCCGCGCCCACGAAGCCCACGGGCAGGCCCAGGATCAGCGCCGGCCTGGGTGCGCCGGCGTCGAGCATGTCGAACAGATGGAACAGCGCGGTCGGCGCATTGCCGATCGCCACCACGGCCCCGGCGAGCCGGTCGCGCCACAGCTCCAGTGCGGCGGCACTGCGCGTCGTGCCCAGTTCGGTGGCCAGCGCCGGCACTTCGGGTTCGTTGAGCGTGCAGACCACGGCATTGGCGGCAGGCAGGCGCGCGCGGGTGACGCCGGCGGCGACCATGGCGGAATCGCACAGGATCGGCGCGCCCGCCAGCAGCGCCCGGCGGCCGGCTTCGGCGGCACCGGGCGACGCCGCCAGGTCGCGCGGCAGGTCGGTCATGCCGCAGGCGTGGATCATGCGCACGGCGGTGCGAGCCAGGTCGGGCGACAGGCCAGCCAGGTCGGCCTCGGCCCGGATGATGGCAAAGGAACGGCGGTAGATTTCGGCGCCGTCGGTCAGGTAGTCGCGGGGCATCAAGGCGCTTTCGTGCGATAGGCGGTGCGTGCGGCCGCCAGGGCCAAGTCCAGCGGCAGGCCGGCATGGGCGGGCTTGCCGTCGAATAGCACATCATAGCCGATCCGGGTGGCAATCAGATCGACCTTCGCCCCGCCGCGGAGCGCGCAGCGCTTGGCGCAGCCGGCGAAATGGATCGACCAGTCGGCGGGCGGCTCGGTGCCGGCAAGGGCGGTGGCGAGCATCTTCGCATCGGCGCGCACGTCCGCCAGGGCCGCGGCGCAGCCGGTGCTGCCGGTACAGGCGGCGATGCCGGCGAACCCGTCGCGGCCGTCGAGCGCCAGGCCGAGGGTCGCCAGCCGGACCGACAGATCGGCGAAGTCCGACCGGGCGACATGACGAAGCGCCAGATTGCGCCAAGCAGTCAACTTCATGTCGAAACCGAAATGAATTGCCAGCTCGGCGAGACCTCCGGCCTGGTCCGCCGTGATCCGGCCCAAGGGCGCGACCGGGAGCAGGGTCGCATGGTCCCTTGCCGTCTCCGGCAGGATGCCGAAGGTCTGGACCGTCGCGCGAGCGATCGGGGCGGGGCAGGGTGCCGCGGTCAAACGACCGAGAAAATCATCGAGTGCGGCCGGCTCGCGCACGACCGCCCGGCCGCGGGCCGGCAGGCCGTGAGTGTCGGCGACGGCGAGCAGCGCGTGGGCTGCATGGAGCAGGAGGCCCGCCGCCTGCCCGATCGGCACGCCGAGGCCGGTCGACCGGCCGGCCACGCTCAGATGCAGGCGACTGCCGATCCCGGTCGTGACGGCGGTGAGGGTCAGGTCGGCGCCTCCGGGATCGAAACCCCGGCCGCCGCCGTCGAGCGTGAAGGCGAACTTGGCCGGCAGGCGGGCAAGTCCGGCATCGGCGATCAGCGCCCGGTCGACCGCCCCCGCCAAAGGGCCGAGGTCCAGCAGTTCGTCGGGGTCGACCCCGGCGAACGGGCTGACCAGGATGTTCCGGACCCGGTCATGGGCCGGCGACGGCAGCAGGCCGGCGCGCGTCAGGCCATCGACCATCGGGGAAAGCCCGTCGGGGCGGATGCCGCGCAGCTGGATGTTGGCGCGGGCGGTCAGGTCGATCCGCCCATCGCCGTGACGGGCCGACAGGTCGGCGATGGCCGCGAGCGTCGCGGGTGCCAAGCCGCCGCCTGGCAGGCGCAGGCGCATCAGCAACCCGTCCCTGGCCGGCACGGCGTGGAGGATACCGGGGCAGAAATCGGCGAGGGACTGGGGATCGCTCATGATCTCGGGCGCCGGATCGCGGAAAGGCAAGGGGCGCATCATGGTGGTGCCGATCATACCGGCTGGGTCCCCGAGTGCAATGCCGTTCCCGGTCGCCAATGCCACCGACCTATACTAGGGTCGCGACCATGACCCGTGCGCTCATCATCGCAGCCCCCTCGTCGGGTGCCGGCAAGACCACCGTGACGCTGGGCCTGTTGCGCGCGCTGCGGCGCCGGGGCGTCGCGGTCGCCTCGGCCAAGGTCGGGCCGGATTATATCGATCCGGCGTTCCATGCCGCGGCGAGTGGACGGCCGTGCCGCAACCTCGATCCCTGGGCGATGCGTCCCGAGACCTTGCGCCATCAACTCGGCCGGGCGGCCGATGGCGCCGAGCTGCTGATCATCGAAGGCGTCATGGGCCTGTTCGACGGGGCGGCCGACGGTGGCGGATCGACCGCGGATCTGGCGGCGCTGCTGGGCATCCCGGTACTCTTGGTGCTTGACGTGCGCGGCCAGACCGTCTCGGCCGCGGCGGTCGCCAAGGGGTTTGCGAGTTTCCGCGACGATGTCGCGGTCGTGGGCGTCGTGCTGAACCGGGTCGGCTCGCCCCGGCATGCGGCGCTGATTTGCCCCGCATTCGACGGCATTGGCCTGCCGGTGCTGGGCGCGCTGGCGCGCACTGACGGCATTGCCGTGCCATCGCGCCATCTGGGCCTGGTCCAGGCCGGCGAGCAGGTCGATCTCGAGGCTTTCCTCGACGGGGCGGCCGACGCGATCGAGGCGGCGGTGGATCTGGATCGGCTGCAGGATTGCGCGCGTCCTATCCTGCGGACCGAAGCGCCGTCCGTGGCGATCCCGCCGCTGGGCGGGCAGATCGCGGTCGCGCGCGACACGGCCTTCGCCTTCGCCTATCCCCATGTGCTCGACGGCTGGCGCGCCGCCGGCGCCGACCTCAGTTTCTTCTCGCCGCTCGACGACCAGGCGCCGGCCGACCAGGCCGACGCGGTCTATCTGTCGGGGGGGTATCCCGAACTGCACGCCGGCCGGCTGGCGGCGGCCGGGAATTTTCGCCGGGGGATGCTGGCCGCCGCCGCGCGGGGTGCCACGATCTATGGCGAGTGCGGCGGCTACATGGTGTTGGGCGACGGGCTGGTCGACGGTGCTGCAATGCGCCATGCGATGCTGGGCCTGCTGCCGGTCGAAACCTCGTTTGCCGTTCCCAAGCGCCATCTGGGATATCGCCGGATCGCGTTGTGCGCGGAGACGCCGCTGGGTGCGGTCGGCGCGCACTACCGTGGGCACGAGTTCCATTTCGCCAGCGAGACCGCGCGTTCGGCAGTGCCGCACTTCGGTACAAGCGACGGCCACGGCGCCGCCGGCGCGATCGTCGGCCGGGTGTTCGGCTCTTTCCTGCATCTGATCGATCGGGCTTGACGCCGACTGGTCTGTATTTTGCAGTGCAGCATGGCCATGAGGGTCTTGCTCGCCGATGCCAATCTCGACCGGGCCGCTTCGGTCGCCGACTGCCTGGCGGCGACCGGTGCGGACGAGGTACTGCGCCTGGCGTCGGGCGAGACCTTGGCCCAGGCCGTCAGCCGGCATCGGCCCGACGTGATCATCGTCGACATGGCGCGGCCCGATCGCGACCAGCTCGATTCGATCCGCGAGGTGGTGTCCCGGCATCCGAGCCCGATCGTGCTGTTCGTCGACCGCAACGACCCGGCGTTCATGGAAGCGGCGATCGAGGCCGGCGTCAGCTCCTATAACGTCGTCGGCACTGCCCTGCCTGACGTGAAGCCGATCGTCGAGGCGGCGGTCGTCATGTTCCGCCGCTATCGGCAGGTCGAGACCGAATTGCGCAAGGCCGAGGCCTCGCTCAAGGAACGGGCAATCATCGACCGGGCAAAGGCCAGAATCATGCAGGAACGCCGCATGAGCGAACCCGATGCCTATCGCTGGCTGCGACGCCAGGCGATGGATCGGGGCCGGCGCATCGCCGACGTCGCGGCGGAGCTGTTGAGCGCCGATGCGGCGCCGTCGAAGGACAGGAGAGGTTCCCATGGCGACCGATGAGGTGACGCGGATCCGCATCGGCCTGGTGCGCCTGACCGACATGGCGCCGGCCTTCGTGGCGGATGCGAAGGGCTTCTTCGTCGCCGAGGGAGTGGACGCGATCCTGTCGATCGAGCCGTCCTGGGCCAACATCGCCGACAAGCTGACCTATCGCGCGCTCGACGCCGCGGTCATGCTGCCACCGCTCACCTTCGCCGTGGCCGCCGGCCTGCGCGGCGCCGGCACGCCGCTGATCGTGCCGCTGTCGATCAGCCAGAACGGCAATGCGTTCACCGTATCGAATGCGCTCGCCGAGGCCGTCGGCCGGGATATCCCGCAGGTGCCGCCATCCAAAGCCGTCGATGCCCGATCGGTCGGCGATCGGCTGGCCCGGGTCGTCGCGGCGCGGGGAGTGGGCGCTCGGCTGCGCTTCGCCGTCGTGCATGCCTATTCTTCCCACGATCTGTTGCTGCGCTATTGGCTGGCCGCCTGCGGCATCCATCCGATCGATGACGTCGAACTGGTCGCGGTGGCACCGGTCGACATGGTCGCAGCACTGGCATCCGGCGAAATCGACGGGTTCTGCGCCGGCGCGCCGTGGGGGGCGGTCGCGACCGCCGATGGCGTCGGCTGCACGATCCTGCCCAGCTCGGCGATTTGGAAGAACCATCCGGAGAAATGCTTCGCTGTGACGGCCGACTGGGCCGAACGCCACCCGGAGGGCCTGCGGGCGACGGTGCGGGCGTTGCTACGGGCCCAGCGTTTCTGCGACACGCCGGCGAATGCCGAGGAAATCGCCCGGCTGCTGTCGGTGCCCGAGCGCATGGGTGTCGCGTCGCAGGTTCTGCGCGCGTCGCTGCCGGGCGGATCGCCCAGCGGCGGCGTCGACGTCTCGCGTTTCTTCGCCGGCGGCGCCAGCGAGCCGCGCCATGCCCACGCCGACTGGTTCCTCGACCAGATGGCCCGCTGGGGCCGCTTCTCCGCCGAGGTCGACCGCCCGGCGCTCGCCCGCGCGGTCTATCGGCCGGATGTCTACAACCAGGTGGCCGGCGCTCCGATCGAACTGATCCCCGAGACGGATCGGTTGTTCGACCAGGGCTGACGCTATCGCAACTTGAGCGCCGCCAGCAGCGCCAGGAACAGCGCCGCGGCGATCCCTTGCCAGACCCGAACCGGGTTGCGCTCGTACAGCGAGCGGCGGCGCGGGCTCGGGGGGCGGCTGCGGCTCTGGCCCTGTTCCAGGTCGAACGCCAGTTCCAGCGCATCGCTCGTGCGCTGGCCCGGATCCGCTGCGAGCGCGCGGGCCAGCAGGTCGTCCAGCCAGGGTGCCAGGTCGGGTCGGTGGCGGACCAGCGGTTGCGGCCGGCCGAAGCGGGGATGGGAGAAGGCTTCGATTTCGCCATAGGGATAGGCGCCGCCGGCGAACAGGCGATAGATCGTGACACCCAGCGCGAACAGGTCGCTCCGTTCCGTCCCGGGGCTGCCGGCGAATTGCTCCGGCGCCATGTAGCTGGCGGTGCCGGGAATGTCGGCCACGGCGAAGTCGGGCAGGTTCGGCAGATGGGCGACGCCGAGGTCGATCAGCTTCAGCCCGCCGCCCGGCTCCAGGATGACGTTGTCGGGCTTGACGTCGCGATGCACGACGCCGGCACGATGGAGGGCCGCGACCGCCTTGGCGAGCTTGACCGCGATCGGGATGCCTTCGCCCAGGCTGACGGCGGGCAGGCGCGCCAGACGGTGCTCCAGGGTTTCGCCCTCATAGTGCGGCATGACCGAATAGAGCCGCGTGCGCCGCTCCGGCGGCGGTTCGATCACCTCGCCGACCCAGGGGCTGCGCACCCGGGCCGCGACCCAGGTTTCGCGCAGAAAGGCGAGGCGGAACGAGGCGTCCTCGGCAACGCGCGGCTTCGGGAATTTGAGCACGACCGGCCGCCCATCGCTTTCGTCGACCGAGCGGAACAGGCGGCTGTAGCGCCCGTCGGAGAGCAGGGGGCCGATGGTATAGCCGTCGATCCGTTCGCCTGGCCGGGGGGGCTCCAGGATCGGCAAGGCGGCGATGGCCAGTTCCAACTCCGTGGTGTCGGCCTCGGGCAGGGTCAGGATTTCGACGGCGATGGCGCTGGCATTGTCCATCGAGCCGGCCTCGAGTGCCGCCGCGACCAGGTCATCCGCCGCCGCGTCCGGCGTCGCCGCCGCGCCCAGGATCCGGGCGATCTGCCGGTCGTCGAGGGTGCCGTGGATGCCGTCCGTCGCCAGCAGGTAGCGATCGTCCGCACGGGCCGCCTCGACAGCGAAGTCGGCGCGCACGCCTTCCTCGCCACCGACCGAGCGCAGCAGCACGTGGCTCAGGCCGGCGCGCGGCGAGACATGGTCGAGCGTCAGGCACGCGAGCCGCCCGGCCCGCAGGCGATAGATCCTGGTATCGCCGACCGACAGCCAATGCACCTGCCGGCCGCGCAGGATCAGGGCGGCGAGGGTCGAGCCCATGGCCTCGAGCGCGGGATCGGATCGGCCCTGGGCATGGATCCAGCGGTTGACCGAATCCAAGGCAACGGCGGCGGCGCGGCGCACGCCCAGGGTTTCGCTCTGGCCCAGATAGCCGTCGACGAAGCCGCGCACGGCCAGTTCGGCCGCCACGTCGCCGGCCTTGGCGCCGCCGATTCCGTCTGCCAGCACCGCGACCGCGCCATGGCGCGCGCGCTGCGCCTGGTCGCCCAGCCACAGCCCGCCCCAATCCTCGTTGCGCGCCCGGCGACCCTGGGCGCTCGCAAACCCTGCGCGGAGATCGAGCAGGGGATGGATCTTGATGCTGGTGGTCATACCGCCTTCCAAATCGTTCGATCGACATCGGGAGCGCGCCACCCGGCTCCGTCAAGCCCGGGACGGCAAACCGACAGCGCTGTGCACAAAATTTGCTCTCTTGACCGAGTATTTGGCGTCGATGAGTAAAAATCAGTCACAGACCGCGCGGCTCGTCACGGATTTGCTCGCCTTCGCACTGGCCCGCCCTTTGCAGTGCAACATACGCCCGGTCCTCTCAGCACATCGGGCGGGAGCGGCTCAATGGCGAGCCCTTCTCGACATTGGAACTCTCGGGGGCTTGGCCCCGGCGACGTTCCGCTTCCGCTTCAGCGGTGGGTCAACGGCGATCCACCACCGGACAAGTGGGCCTTCGGTCCCGCCGGTTCCGTCGGGAGAGTGCCGTGAAAACGAGTTTTCTCAAGGCCGGCCATACGCCGTCGCTCATCGCCGCGTTCCTGTATTTCGACGTCAGCTTCATGGTCTGGGTTCTGATGGGCCCACTCGCCGTGCAGATCTCCAAGGATCTGGGGCTGGATGCGGCGCAGAAGGGCCTGATGGTCGCCATTCCGGTCCTGGCCGGCGCCATCCTGCGCGTCATCAATGGCGTCGCGGTCGACTATCTGAAGCCCAAGCTGACCGGCATCCTGTGCCAGGTCGTCGTCATCCTCGGCCTCATCGCCGCCTGGTATTTCGGCCTCCACACCTACGGCCAGACCCTGCTGGTCGGGATCGTGCTGGGCCTGGCTGGCGCGTCCTTCGCGATCGCGCTGCCGCTGGCGTCCCGCTGGTATCCGCCGGAACACCAGGGCACGGCGCTCGGCATCGCCGGTGCCGGCAATTCGGGCACGGTGTTCGCGGCCCTGTTCGCGCCCAGCCTGGCGGTCGCCTTCGGCTGGAACAATGTGTTCGGCCTGGTGGCAATCCCGCTGGTCATCGTGCTGGGCGCCTATAGCGTCATGGCGAAGGACAGCCCGGATTGCCCGCCGCCGAAGTCGCTCGCCTCCTATTTCTCGGTGCTCAAGATCGGCGACGCCTGGTGGTTCATGTTCTTCTACAGCGTGACCTTCGGCGGCTTCGTCGGGCTCGCCTCCTCGCTCAGCATCTATTTCAACGACCAATATGGCCTGTCGCCCGTCGTGGCCGGCTATTGCACGGCGGCCTGCGTGTTCGCGGGCTCGCTGGTCCGGCCGGTCGGCGGCGCGGTCGCCGACCGGATCGGCGGCATCAAGTCATTGAGCGTGATGTATGCGGTTGCGACCTGCGCCTTCGCCATCGTCAGCTTCGGCCTGCCCGCCGCCTGGATGGCGCTCGGCGTGTTCGTCGTCGGCATGCTGGCGCTGGGCATGGGCAATGGCGCGGTGTTCCAACTGGTGCCGCAGCGTTTCCGCCGCGAGATCGGCGTCATGACCGGCATCGTCGGCATGACCGGTGGCCTGGGCGGGTTCTACCTCGCCTCCAGCCTCGGTTATTCCAAGCAGCTGACCGGCAGCTACCAGACCGGCTTCCTGGTGTTCGCCGGCCTTGCCTTCGTGGCCCTGCTGGGCCTGAGCGGCGTCAAGAAGCGCTGGCGCACCACCTGGGGCGCCGCTTCGCTCAGCGCCGCGCGCATCTGATCTCCCGAGGAGGGCTCCGTCATGAACATGCTCACCCCCCGCAAGCAGCGTCTGATCCTGGTCGGCAACGGCATGGCCGGGATGCGGACGGTCGAGGAAATCCTCGCCCGGGCACCCAACCGGTTCGAGATCACCGTGTTCGGCGCCGAGCCGCACGTGAACTACAACCGGATCATGCTGTCGCCCGTCTTGGCCGGCGAGAAATGCTTCGACGATATCGTCATCAACGAGCGCGCCTGGTACGAGGCAAACGGCATCGAGTTGATCTGCGGCGAGAAGATCGTCTCGGTCGATCGCGAGGCGCGCCAAGTCCACGGCGCCAATGGGACGGTGCGTCCCTATGACGTGCTGCTGCTGGCGACCGGCTCGAACCCGTTCGTCATCCCGGTGCCGGGCGCCAGCCTGCCCGGCGTCGTGACCTTCCGCGACATGGCCGACGTGGACGCCATGCTGGCGGCGGCCAAGACCCATCGGCATGCGGTGGTGATCGGCGGCGGCCTTCTGGGCCTGGAGGCGGCGAACGGCCTCGCCCTCAACGGTATGGACGTGACCGTTGTGCATCTGATGCCGACCCTGATGGAGCGGCAGCTCGACGTCGCCGCCGGCACGCTGCTCGCCGGCGACCTGGAACGGCGCGGCATCAAGGTACTGGCCGCCGCCAACACCAAGGCGCTGCTGGGCGATGACCGGGTCCGCGCAGTCCAACTGGCCGACGGCACGGAAATCCCGGCCGATCTCGTCGTCATGGCGGTCGGCATCCGGCCGAACGGCGAGCTGGGCAAGGCGATCGGCCTCGAAACCAAGCGTGGCATCGTGGTCGACGACGGCATGCGCACCTCCGATCCGGCGATCTATGCCATCGGCGAATGCGTCGAGCATCGCGGCCAGACCTACGGGCTGGTGGCACCCTTGTGGGACATGGCCAAGGTCTGCGCCGACCGCATCACCGAGACGGCGGATACGGGCTACCAGGGCACGGTGACCGGCACGCGGCTCAAGGTGACCGGCATCGACATGTTCTCGGCCGGCGACATCCTGGGCGATGCCGACAGCGAGGACATCGTGTTGCGCGACGCCTCACGTGGCGTCTACAAGCGGCTGATCCTCAAGGACGACCGGTTGGTCGGCGTCGTGCTCTATGGCGATGCGGGCGAAGGCAACTGGTATTTCCAGCTGCTGAAGGACGCGGCGCCGATCGGGGCCTTGCGCGATGATCTGATCTTCGGCCAGGCCTTCGCGCTGGGCGGCGGGGCCGCGATCGATCCGATGGCGGCTGTGGCGGCAATGGCCGACGAGGCCGAGGTCTGCGGCTGCAACGGCGTATGCAAGGGCAAGATCACGGCCGCGATCGTGGAAAAGGGGCTGACCAGCCTCGATGCGGTCCGGGCCCATACCAAAGCGTCGGCCTCGTGCGGCAGCTGCACGCCGATGGTCGAACAGATCCTGGCTCTCTCGCTCGGCGGTGCGTACCAGGCTTCGACGGCGATCAAGGCGATGTGCAAATGCACGAACCATCCTCATGAAGCGGTGCGTGCGCGCATCCTGGCCGAGGGGCTGAAAACCATTCCCGGGGTCATGCACGCGCTCGGCTGGACCACGCCCGACGGCTGTTCCAGCTGCCGGCCGGCGCTGAATTTCTACCTGCTGGCCGCCTGGCCCGGCGAATATGTCGACGATGCCCAGTCGCGTTTCATCAACGAGCGCGCCCATGCCAACATCCAGAAGGACGGCACCTTCTCGGTCGTGCCTCGCATGTGGGGCGGCGTCACCAACGCCAAGGAGCTGCGCGCGATCGCCGACGTGGTCGACAAGTACGAGATCCCGGCGGTCAAGGTAACCGGCGGCCAGCGCATCGACCTGCTGGGCGTCAGGAAGGAACAATTGCCCGACGTCTGGCGCGACCTCAATGCCGCCGGCATGGTCTCGGGCCATGCCTATGGCAAGGCGCTGCGGACGGTGAAGACCTGCGTCGGTTCGGAATGGTGCCGGTTCGGCACACAGGATTCGACAGGCATGGGCGTGGCGCTGGAGCGCATGACCTGGGGCTCGATGCACCCGCACAAGGTCAAGCTCGCCGTCTCCGGCTGTCCGCGCAACTGCGCCGAGGCGACCATCAAGGATTTCGGCGTGATCGCGGTCGATAGCGGCTGGGAGCTGCATATCGGCGGCAACGGCGGCATCAAGCTGCGCGGCACCGATTTCCTGTGCAAGGTCACGACCGATGCGGAAGTGCTGGAATATTGCGGCGCCTTCCTCGAGCTCTACCGGCAGGAGGCGCGCTATCTCGATCGCACCGCCCCCTGGGTCGAACGGGTCGGGCTCGACTATGTGAAGCAGCGCATCGTCGAGGACGCGGCCGGTCGCGCGGCACTCTATGCGGCTTTCCTCCATGCCCAGAGCTTCGCCCAGGTCGATCCCTGGGCCGAGCGGGTCGCGGCCGATGCGGCCATGCGGCACGAATATCGTCCGCTGGCGCTGGTGGAGTAGGACGATGAGCGTCATCGACGTGATGGGCGGCTGGACCGATGTCGGCACGCTCGCCGACATCCCGCGCCTGGGTGCGCGGGTCGTGACCAGTGCGATCGGCAATATCGCGCTGTTCCGTACGGCCCGGGACGAGGTGTTCGCGCTGGAGGACCGTTGCCCGCACAAAGGCGGGCCCTTGTCCCAGGGCATCGTCCACGGCCGGGGCGTCAGCTGCCCGCTGCATAATTGGTTGATCGACCTCGGCACCGGCGAGGCCTGCGCGCCGGATCATGGTTGTACGAAGGTGATCGACCTGAAGCGCGAGGGCGATCGCATCCTGCTGCGGGTGCCCCGGGGATGAGCGGGCGATGAGCGGCGCCACGGGCGAGATCCGCTCGACCTGTCCTTATTGCGGCGTCGGCTGCGGCATCGTCGCCAGCCAGACGGATGGGCGCTGGCAGGTGCGCGGCGACCCCGACCATCCGGCAAATTTCGGCCGGCTCTGCTCCAAGGGCGCGGCGCTGGCCGAGACCTTGATCGACGAGGGCCGGCTGCTGACCCCGGTTATCGACGGCCGGCCCGCCGGCTGGGACGAGGCGCTCGACCGCATCGCCGACCGGTTCGCCCGGACCATCGCGGAGTATGGACCTGACTCCGTCGCCTTCTATGTTTCCGGCCAATGCCTGACCGAGGATTATTACGTCGCCAACAAGCTGATGAAGGGCTTCATCGGCAGCGGAAACATCGACACCAACTCGCGGCTGTGCATGGCCTCGTCGGTCGCGGGCCATGTCCGTGCGTTCGGCGGCGACGTGGTGCCGGGCAACTACGAAGACCTGGAACAGGCGGACCTCGTGGTGCTGGTCGGCAGCAACCTCGCCTGGTGCCATCCGGTGCTGTTCCAGCGCCTGACCGCCGCTCGGGCGGCACGCGGCACCAAGGTCGTGGTGATCGACCCGCGCCGCACCGCCAGCTGCGAGATCGCTGACCTGCACCTGGCGCTGGCGCCCGGCAGCGACGTCGCGCTGTTCCAGGGGCTGCTCGTCCATCTGGCCGACGCCGGAATGCTGGCATCCGGCTGGGTCGCGGACCATGCGACCGGGCTGGAGGCGGCGCTGGTCGCGGCGGCGCGCGACGCGGGCGAGATCGACGGTGTCGCCCGCCTGACCGGCCTGGCATCGGAACAGATCGCGGCGTTCTATGAGCTGGTCGCCCGGACCGAGCGGACGGTCACGGTCTATTCCCAAGGCGTCAACCAATCCTCGGCCGGGACCGACAAGGTCAACGCCATCCTGAATTTCCACCTGGCGACCGCGCGCATCGGCCGGCCCGGCATGGGGCCGTTCTCGGTCACCGGCCAGCCCAACGCCATGGGCGGCCGCGAGGTCGGCGGCCTCGCCAACCAGCTGGCGGCGCACATGGGCTTCGGCGATCCCCACGCCAGCGACCGGGTCGGGCGGTTCTGGGGCAGCGACAACGTGGCGACCAGGCCGGGCCTGAAGGCGGTCGAGCTGTTCGACGCCGTCGCCGA
>NZ_DASZBY010000099.1:0-25301 GCF_035943795.1 Aliidongia sp.
GGCGGCGCGTACATCAGACCGCCGGTCGTCCACAAGTCGTTGAGACCGCGCTCGAGCTTGAGCGGGCTGCCCTTGCCCACGTTGCGCTCGAAGATCTCGCCGTAATTGCCGACGGACTTGATGATGTTGTAGGCCCACTTCTCGTCGAGCCCGAGCGCCTTGCCGTTGCCGGGCGTCACGCCCAGGAACCGCTTGATGTCGGGATCTTCGCTCTTCAGCATGTCGTCGACGTTCTTCGACGTGATGCCCTTTTCCTCGGCCTGGATCAACGCGAACACGGTCCAGCGCAGGATGTCGAAGAACTGGTCGTCGCCCTGGCGGACGGCGGGGGCCAGCGGCTCCTTCGAGATCAGTTCCGGCAGGATGATGTAGTCGTCGGGCTTCGGCGCCTTGGTGACGCGCGTGCCGGCGAGGCCCGAAGCGTCCGTGGTGTAGGCATCGCAGCGCCCGGAGAAGAATGCGTTCTCGACTTCGTCGAGGTTCTCGATCACGACCGGCTTCAGCTCCAGCTTGTTGGCGCGGAAATAGTCGGCGAGGTTCAACTCGGTCGTGGTGCCCGGCTGCACGCAGACGGTGGCGCCCGACAGTTGCTTGGCGCTCTTGACGTTCAGCGACTTCTTCACGAGGAAGCCCTGGCCGTCATAGAAGGTCACCGGCCCGAACAGCAGGCCCAGCTGGGCCTCGCGGCCGAGCGTCCAGGTCGTGTTGCGCGACAGGATGTCGACTTCGCCGGACTGGATCGCGGTAAAGCGTTGCGGTGCCGACAGCGGCACGAACTTGATCTTGTCGGCCGTACCGAAGATCGCGGCCGCGACGCCCTTGCAGACGTCGATGTCGAGGCCGGTGTATTTGCCCGAGCTGTCGGCCGAGCCGAAGCCGGCGGTTCCCTGGTTCACGCCGCAGGTCAGAACACCCTTGCTCTTGACGTTGTCGAGCGTCTGACCGGCCTCGGCCGTCGCAGCCGTCCCCAGTGCCAGCGTTAATACGGCCGAAGCCAATATCCGCTTCATCGAGCTACCCCCGAATTGTTGCAATTGAAAAGACCCCAATGTCCCCAGAACTTCCCTGTTCGGCCGATGATTGCTTGGTCTGCCGGATACCAGCAACTATCGTGCTGTTTGATCCGGTTTCGGCTCAGAACTGTGCGGACGCTAACATAGTGCCGGGCTTTGCTGCAACGATGGAGAGTGAGGAAAATCCACGCGTTTTGTTGCACGAGCAACCGACGATCCTTAACCATACTGCCGGTCGGCGGCGCCCTACGTTGCACCGCAATGTCGAACCGGCTTGTCCACGATCTGCATTTACCTCCCCGTGCCGGAGCGGAGCCTCGAAACTCGCGGGTCTCTCCAGGGTTGTTCGCCATCGGGTTGCGGCCTCGCCAGCGGTGGGGCAACGGCAACGCGTCCGACGACGTCACCGCGCCTGAGATCGGCACGGCCGGACATTGTCCGATAGAAGGGAGGTTGGCTTGAACCAATTGATTTTGGGAGCGTTTCAATGACGACGCGCTCTAACGACGGCGCGCCGGTCAAATGAAGCCGATGTCCGAAGCAGTCGTTCCAGGAAGGTCAAAAACGGATTTGGGCGACGCTAGCACGTCGCGTCAGGCGCGAATCTGCGCCCAAACGTCGCTATCGACAGCAACGCATTCGCCAGATCAGAGATTTGCATACCAATTGCTACAATAAATGCTTTTTTTACACCGCGTCAGTACCTATTGTTATTGCCGAGTGAAACTTCAACTCCCAGAGGATATCTCGTGGCACGCCCCTCAAACACCAATGCGGCGAGCGCCGCTCGCGGCCAGACGCGCGGTCAGCTGTCGACCGAACAGCTCAAGGCGATCGACTCCTCCGTGGGCGCGCAGGTCCGGCTCCGCCGTATCCTGCTCGGCCTGTCCCAGGAAGCGGTGTCCAAGGTCATCGGCCTGACCTTCCAGCAACTCCAGAAATACGAGCACGGCACGAACCGCATCAGCGCCTCGCGCCTGTACCAGCTCGCCATGATCCTGCATGTGCCGGTGTCCTACTTCTTTGAAACGGTCGACGTCGAGGGTGGCGCCGAAGCGGCGCAGGAGGCTTACGAAGCCGCCGCCGAGGCCGATGAAGTGCCGAGCGACCTCATGAAGAAGCGCAAGACCGTCGAACTGGTCCGCGCCTTCTATGCGATCGACGACGACAAGCAGCGCAATGCCGCGCTCAATCTGCTGAAGACCCTGGCCAAAGCCAAGTAGTCAGTCGGATTTCCTCGCGAAGGGCCGGTCGCCGCAGGGCGCCGGCCCGTTTCGTTTGCGCCGGGCCTTCAGCCTTCCGGGCGATCGACGGTCCGACAAACCGGGTCTGCGCCCGGACCTGTTGCGGAGTTCGGCATAAACCTCTAAATCCCTACCCGTCCGGAAACGGCCGGGGCGTGGCTCAGCCTGGTAGAGCGCTTGCTTTGGGAGCAAGATGTCGGAGGTTCGAATCCTCTCGCCCCGACCATCCGGTCGTCCGCTCGCCCCGCGGTGACCTGAGGTCGCCCGGGTCCGGTTTCCAGAAGACGGAGTTTCAGGAACTCATGGCGCTCGCTCGAATCCTCCGCCCCGCCAAGACCGCGATGTCGTCCGGCACCGCAAAGACCAAGCATTGGGTGCTCGAATTCGAAACCGCGACGAAGCGCCAGGCCGAGCCGCTGATGGGCTGGATCGCTGCCGCCGACACGCTGAACCAGATCCATCTCAGCTTCGACACGCTCGAGGAAGCGGTCGCCTATGCCGACAAGCACGGGCTCACCTATTCGGTCGAACCGCCGCACCAGAAGCAGATCAAGCCGAAGGCTTATGCGGACAATTTCCGTTTCGATCGGATCCGCGGATAACACCGCGACCGTTCCGGGGCGCCCTTAGCTCAGCTGGATAGAGCATCGGCCTTCTAAGCCGAGGGTCACTGGTTCGAATCCAGTAGGGCGCGCCACACTTTACCACCCCAACCGTCAGCCGATATCCGCCCTCAAAAATGGACGGTGCTGAAATAGTCGGCGGACTCGGCGGAGATCGCTTCGTCGCCGGCCGCATATAGCGTTTCGCGCTCGGCGTCCGACAGGGCGTTGGGGGTCCAATAGGGCGGCTTGGTCGTGCAGATGATCCACGAGCCGCTCTGGTTCTTCATGAAGCCCCTGCCGTTGTAAACCCAGGTCTGACATTGGGTGCAGGCATTGAAGAGTTCCGAGGCGGCATTCAGCGCGAAGAAGACCATGTCATGAAGTTTCTCGCCGTAGCTCGCGGCGAGATAGGCCGCGCGGTTTTCGGCACAGACGCCGCTGCCGTCCGAAGTCTTGTTCAGGTCTTGCAGATTGTACCCGACATAGCACCGACCGGTTCTGACCGAGATGGCGTAGCTCATCGTGAACGCCGCTTTTGTTTCCGACGATTCGCGGACGCGACGCTTATACATGCGCTCGACGACGGCCTTGATGATCTCTTCGTCGGACTTCGGCATGATCCCCCCTCGGGCACGGCCTCGACCTAGCCGAAGCTCACCCGTATAGCGCGAACACGAAGAATCACAGAATCGGGAAGATTGTCAATCGCCGGAAGGCATGAAACGGCCGCACCGCGGTGATCCCGACTCACGGCGTATGGGCGCGCGACCCCCGCGGGATCGCGCCCCCGATCGAAGCGAGCCTAGCGGCGCGGCGCCGCCAGTGCGAACATCGCCCCCTGCGGATCGATGCAGCTGACGGTCCAGGTGCCGCCCGGCACCTCATGCGGACCATTGACGATTTTCCCGCCGCCCGCCGTTACGCGCGCTGCAGCGGCATCGATCGCATCGACATTGACGTAGTAGAGCCAGTAGGGCACCGGCGCGCTGGTCGGCTTGTTCATCATTCCGCCCGCCGGCACGCCGCCGATGGTGAAAAGCTGATAGGTCCCCATGGGTCCCATGTCGAACGACTCGCCCTTGGCCCAGCCGAACAAGCCTGAATAGAAGGCGAAGGCAGCCTCCCAGTCCGTCGTGGCGAGTTCGTTCCAACCCACATAGCCCGGCGTATTCGGTGCAGGTGCGGGCGGCGCTTCGCCCATTCCCCGGAACAGGATGAAGAGAGCGCCCTGCGGATCGGCCGCCACCGCAAATCGGCCGACGTTCGGAATATCCTCAGGCGAGCGATGGATGGTGCCTCCGCTCGCAGCGACCTGGGCGGCGCTGGCATCGACATCGGCGACGGCGACATACCCGCGCCAGCTTGGATGGGCACCTGCGCTCCGCATCTCGTCCGGCATCGCCATCATTCCGCCGACCTGCGCGGCACCAACGCTGAACAGCGTATAGGCCACGCCGGGCGTACCCGCGTCCTGGGCGCTCCAACCGACCACGCTCTTATAGAAAGCTTCGGCGGCGACCGTGTCGGTCGTCATCAGGTCGTACCAGATGAATTTTCCCTTGGTTTCGGACATGAGCCTCTCCTGGTTCTTTACGGGCAATCGTTCGCGCCTTGACTGAATAGGTTGATATCAACATCATTGGGCCATGTCAAAATCCACGCACGTTCCGTTCGAGACCACGCTGCTGGTGCGCGATACCTGCCTTTGCCTGCACATCCAGCGGGCGGCGCGCGCGCTGGCCCGGCGCTTCGACGACGCCCTGCGTCCACTCGATCTCACCAACGGGCAATTTTCGCTGATGATGGCACTCAACCGGCCGCTGCCGCCGAGCATGGGATCGGTCGCCGCCCTGCTCGCCGTGGATCGCACGACGCTCACCGCGGCGCTGAAGCCGTTGGAGCGTCGCGGGCTGATCGAGATCCTGACCGATCAGGAGGACCGGCGTGGCCGGTTGCTCAAACTCTCGCCGGCCGGCCAGGCGCTGCTGTCCCGCAGCGTCCCGATCTGGGAAGAGACCCATGCCGCCGTCGAGAAGCTGCTTCCGGACGGGGCGCCCGGCCGTCTGCGCGCCGACCTGCAAAAGCTGGCGTGACCACGCCCCCAAGGCCAATATTCCCCGGGACGTCGCGGATGACGCGCATCGAAACGATAGCATTCAGTGCAGGATTGCGATGCATGCTATCCTTCACCGCTGTTCGGTAGCGCGCGGTCGATCTCCGGCGCAAGCGCCCTTCCCTTACCGTCAGGTCGCCATGTCCAACACAGTAGTGCTCAATTTCGATGGATTCAGTGTCGAGGTCAGCCCCTATACCGCGGCGCAGATCGCGATGCATGACGCGCGCTTCGCCCTTGGCCGGCGGTCGGCAAACAAGGTTCGGCTGGACACGGTGACCGTCCGCGGTCAATCCGGCAGCCTCGACAAGGTAAAGAAAGAGACGTTCGAGCGCATGAGGGACAATGCCCTGGCGTTCAGAGAGCGGATTCTCGATGTCGACGGAAGTCGGCCTTTCCGGACGAAGTTGACGTCCGGTGCCGCCACGCTCACAGAAATACGAAGCTATGCGGACCTCGTTTGCAGCGTGGGCACCGGCAATTGCTTCGAGTATGCGATCGTGGCATTCATCAAGCTGTACGCCCAAGGTTGGAGGCGGATGGAACTCGTCCAGTTGGACGCTCCCAGCACCCACTGCTTCGTCGTCCTGGGCTCGGCGCGACGGCAGGGCATGATGTATGAAGCCGGCTTTGCCTACGCGCCGGGCAGCGTCATCTGCGATCCGTGGGCTCACATCGCCTGCGCCGCGGACGTTTACGCAACGGTATGGCGCGACAAGATGCTGAAGTGGCAGGGCAGCGGGAAGCAGATCTCGACGCCCGATGGACTGCTGGATTCAACCAACTATACTCTCCAGCATCGCCAGTTGGTGATGTACAGCCTGCCCGGCGGACACTGAGACCATGCACCCCCTCTTCGACAAGGATTGCGAGCTGACGGCCTGGATCGAGCCAGGCCGACACATCTTCGATACCACCATGAACTGGGTCGCCTTCATCCACGGCGGCCATGTCTGGTCATCCGAAACGGGCAACTGGCTGGGTCCGGTCTCGGGCATGGTCTGCCGGGACTGCGCCGGCCGCCCGCTGCTGTGGAATCCGGGCCAGCCCGTCGCCAGTTCGGGACGACCGGCCATACCGGCCCGAGCCATGCGCCCGATGCGGCCCATGATCCCGATGCGACCGCTCCGCCCCGCCCGCCCGGCCCGGCCCGGTGGGCCGGGCGGCGGCTGGTCGCAAATGACGTTCCTCGAATGGTTGGAGCAAGCGCCGTTCCTATCGCGCCCCCAACCGGCACAGAACCTCGGCGGGGATGCCATCCTCGCGGATGACATCGTCCCGGTCCCGGAGGCCACAGAGCTCGCGGTGGACGAGAAAGCCCCAGACGGCGTCGGCCGCGACGGCGACTAGCCCGGGCCGTAACGGGCCGACCGCGCCCGTCGCGTCGAAATCCCGAAGGCGCTTCAGCGCGGCCTCGACGTCGCGACCGCCCCGGCCAAGGGCGGCGGCCTGCTCGGCCAACAGCTCGGCCTGGAGCAGGTCCGCGCCGGTTTCGGGCGCCGGCTTCGGCGACAGGTTCTGCGGCATTCGAAAACCCATGGGCCTACCCCCGTCAATTCCATTACCGGGAAAAGCTGGTGAACGAGGAAGCCGTTTTGTAGAGCTCGAACGGGCTTGCCCGCACGAAAACGCCAAATGATCCTGGCATTTGTCGGTGGTTCTCGTTAAATGAGAACAAGCGAGATACCGGCAACCAGAACCCCTCGACGCCCCTTTTCGTTCTCTCGCGCACTTTTCAAAACGCGCACGG
Organism: Aliidongia sp.; assembly: GCF_035943795.1. NCBI lineage: Bacteria > Pseudomonadati > Pseudomonadota > Alphaproteobacteria > Rhodospirillales > Dongiaceae > Aliidongia > Aliidongia sp. The sequence continues at coordinate 6,726 of NZ_DASZBY010000099.1, forward strand.
ATAGCGCTATGCTGCGGCCGTATTCTCGCGGGGAAACTGTCTTGTCCGATGCCGATCGCATAGGGTGCCCTGCCGCCGCGATCGAGCCCGTCGTGGTGACCGCCCGCCGGCCCAGCCGGCCGATCTGGTCGATCCGCAGGTTGCTCATCATCGGCATCCTCACCCTCGAGATCGCAACCGTCGGCGCGCTGATGTTTGCGACATATTTCGGAGCCCGCAACGCCCTGGCAGGCAGCTACCAAACGCTGGCCCGGCAGGTCGCCGGCGACGCGGTCGCCCATGCCCAGGACCTGCTCAAGGCCGCGAGCGCCGCGGTGATCGCGGCCCGCAACGAGATCGAAGATGGCGCGATCGATGTGGCCGATCAGCAGCGCCTGGCCCAATTCCTGTTCGAGGCGCTGAAGGACGACCCGCAACTGGCCGGGCTTTATTTCGGCTCGGCGAAGGGTGATTTCGTCTATGTCATGCGCGAGCACCCAGGTGCCGACGACATCTTCCGTGTCAAGACGATCCGGATGCTCGATGGCCAGCGGATCGAGAACGCCATCCTGCGCGACCGGCACTGGGCCGTCGATGCCGACCTGAAACCCGCCCCCGACGACTTCCTGCCGATCGACCGCCCCTGGTACCGCAAGGCGCTCGAAGCCGGCGGCGATGGCTGGACCGCGCCCTATTCCTTCTACACCGTCGAGCGGCCGGGCATCAGTTTCGCCCGGACCGTCACCGCGGCCGACGGACGGATCCTGGGTGTGGTTGGCGGCGACATCGAGCTTGGCGAGATCGTGCGTTATACCGCGGCGCTGCGCATTGGGCCGAGCGGCCACGCCATGATCGCGACCCGGTCCATCGATCCGACGACCGTGGCGCCCGCCCATCCTTCCGGCCAACTCACACCGCTGATGCCGACCGGCGATCCGGCGCTGCTGAAGGCACTGGGCCGCGTCAACGCGCCGGAACATGGAAACGCGCTCGACCTCTACCGATTCGGCGTCGATGACACACGCTATTTCGCGATCACCACCCCATTCGCCACCACCGACCTGCCCTGGATGCTGCTCATCGCCGTTCCGGAGTCGGACTATCTTGGCTGGTTCTACGAGGCACAGCGGTCCATCCTTCTCGTCGGGATCGCGATCGGCTTGGCCGGGCTTCTGACCGGCCTGCTATTCTGGCGCGGCCTCGCCCATCCACTGGAGCGTCTGCGGCAGAATGCGCTCGCGGTCCAACGCGGCCAATGGGACGAACTGCACCCGATCGACAGCAACCTGGCCGAAGTGCGCGAGACCGAGGCGGCCTTCCAGTCCATGGCGCGCTTCCTCAGCGACGAGCAGACCGCCAACCACAAGCTGGTACGGCGGCTGCGCAAGCTCGCCGCGGCTGTCGAACAATGTCCCGCAGCCATCCTGATCACCGACGCGGGCGGCCAGATCGAATATGCCAACCCGGCATTCGAGCGCCTGACGTGCTACGCCGCCGACACGGTGGTCGGTCAGCCCTCGCTGATCCTCGCGACCGGACCCCAGGATTACGCGACCTACCAGGAGATCGTACGGAACCTGGCGGCGAGCCTGGTCTGGCGCGGAGAGCATCCGGTCCGCCGCGCCGACGGCAGCCTGTTCGAGGCGTCCTTCGTCGTGGCACCCGTGCGCAACGGTGCCGGGCATCCGGCAAATTCCGTCTGCATCATCGAGGACATCACCGAAGCCCGGACCCATCAGCGTGCGATCGCCGGGGCGCTCGACGTCGCGGTCGCCGCCAACCAGGCCCGCGCCGAATTCCTGGCTCACATGAGCCACGACCTGCGCACGCCGCTGAATGCCATCCTGGGATTCTCGGACATCATGCGCACGGAATTGTTCGGCCCGCTGGGCGATGCGCGCTACCGGGAATACGCCGACGATATCTGGGCGAGCGGCGACTACCTGCTGCGCATCGTCTCGCAGATCCTGGAAATCTCGCGCGCCGAATCGGCCAGCCTGACCTTGATCGAGGACGAAACCTCGCTGCTTGCTCTGGTCGAGACGGCCCGGCGGCTGATGACGGACCAGACCATGTCCCGTCGGATCGACGTGACGATCGATGTGCCCGGCGAACTTGCGGTTCGGGTCGATCCGACCAAAATGCACCAGATCGTGGTCAACCTGGTCTCGAACGCGGTCAAGTTCACGCCCGAAGGCGGTAGCGTCGCGATCACCACACGCCTCGTGACCGACGGCGTTGAGCTGCGGATCGCCGACACCGGCGTCGGCATGACGCCGCAGCAGATCGAACTGGCACTGCAGCCCTTCATCCGGGTCGACAATAATCCGATGGCCCGCAAGACCGACGGCATCGGACTGGGGCTGCCGATCGCCCAGCGGCTGATCCAGCTTCATGGGGGCACCCTGTCGTTCGACAGCGCCCCCGGGGTCGGCACCGTGGTCATCGTCTGGCTGCCGGCGGCACGCATCATCAGCACCGGTACTTCGAACGCGGCTGCCTCTGTCACCTCGTAAACCCGCATACTCGCAATAATGGCAAACGTGGGATATCGAGTAACGAATCGTATCCATCCGTTGAATACGGCCGGCCACCTCTTAAGTATAAGCGGACTATTAAACGCGACTGGCAAACAGCCGGCTGCATTCTGTTGGGAGGCCGCGATGAATCGCACCAAGTCTCTGATCGGCAAGATCGCCTTCATCGGTCTTTGTGCCGTTGCTCTTGCCGGCTGCTACTATGCGCCGGCGCCCTACGCCTACGGTCCGGGCTATGCGGCTGCGCCGGCCTACTACGGCCCGCCAGTCTACGGCTCGGTCGTGGTCGGCGGCGGCGGTTGGGATCATGGCGGCGGCGGCTGGGATCACGGCGGCGGCCATTGGCGTTAATCCGTAGATCGAGGACCTGACCGCCGTTACGGCGGTCAGGAACTGCCGATCACGATGCCGGTCGCAAAGACGAGCGCTCCGCCGAACACGACCTGGAAAGCGGCCGACCAGATTGGCGTTTCCATGAAGCGGTGGCGGATCAGCGGAATATGGTCGCCGAACCGCTCGTCTTCTTCCTCGAGCGAAATGGCGAGCGCCAGGATCTCCTGTTCGGTGAGATCCGAGAAATCCTTGGTCATCGCCGTCTCCCCTGGTCCCTGCCCGCTTCGGGGCAGTTCAACGGCCGACGGCGTAGCCCTGCATGCCGCGCGGGTTGGCGCCGGCCTTCAGGATGCGCTGATCGCCGTCCGGCTCGACCGCGCAGGCGCAGAGACGCCCCTCGGACCAGTCGTCGCCAACCTCGACCTGGTGTCCTTTCCGCTCGAGCGCTTCGATGGTCGCCGTCGGAAAGCGCCGCTCCACCGTCAGCGTTCCGGGCTTGGCATGGCGCGGCCAGAACGAGCTGGTCGCATGGTCGGTGTGGCAGGATGGCGCGTCGATCGCCTCCTGCAGGTTCAGGCCATGATGGACGTGGCGCAGGAAGAACAGGGTCGACCATTGATCCTGCTGATCTCCGCCCGGCGTGCCGAAGGCGAGCGCGGGTACGCCGTCTTTCAGCGCCATGGACGGCGTTAGCGTCGTGCGCGGCCGTTTGCCGGGTGCCAGCGCACAGGGCACTGTCGGGTCGAGCCAGAACATCTGGCCGCGCACCCCGAGGCAGACGCCCAGTTCCGGAATGACCGGCGAGGATTGGAACCAGCCGCCGCTCGGCGTGGCCGCGACCATGTTGCCCCAGCGGTCGATCACGTCGACATGGCACGTATCGCCGCGGGTCGTCCCGTCGCTCGCCGTCTCCAATTCCGCCCGGTCGCCGGACATCGCTTTCGCCATGGTCGGCTCGCCGGTCCCGGCCAGGCCGGCAACCGACGCGCGTGCCAGGTCAGGACGAGCCGGCAGCAGCGGCGCGCGGCCAGCCGGGCTGCCGGGCCGCTGTTCGAAAGACGCGCTTTCGCCGATCAGCGCGCGACGCTCGGCCGCATAGTCGCGCGAGAGCAGGGCGGCGATCGGCACGTCGAAGAAATCCGGGTCGGCGTACCAGGCCTCGCGGTCCGCCAGCGACAGCTTCAGCGCCTCGACCACCAGGTGGATGAATTCCGGGCCGTTCGGATCGAGCGAGCCCAGATCGTCGCCGTCGAGCATGGCGAGGGTCTGCAGCATCACGGGTCCCTGGCTCCAGGGTCCGCATTTCAGCACCGTCCAGCCGTGATGGTCGAGGCACAGCGGCTTCTCCACCCGGGCGCGCCAGCGCGCCATGTCCTCGCCGGTGATGAAGCCGCCGCGGCACTTGCCGGCACCGTCCATCAACCGGCTCTTGCGGCTGAACCGGTCGATCGCCTCGGCGACGAACCCCTGGCTCCAGATCCGGCGAGCGCGCTCGATCTGCGCATCGCGGTTGGAGCCGACCGCTTCGGCCTCCTCGATCAGACGGCGATAAAACCCCGCCAGCGCCGGATTGCGGAACAGCTTGCCCGCTTTCGGCGCCACGCCGTGGGGCAGGTAGACCGCCGCCGAGGTCGGCCAGTGGGTCTCGAACAGCTCGCGCATCGTGCCGATCGTGTCGGCGATGCGCGGCACCAGCGGGTGCCCGTTCTGGGCATAGCCGATGGCGAACTCCAGCACGTCGCGCAGGCGCCAGGTGCCGTGTTCCAGCAGCAGGCTCATCCAGGCATCGAACGAGCCGGGGACTGTCGCCGCAACCAGGCCGCTGCCCGGAATGATGTCGTAGCCATCGTTGCGGAATGCCTCGATCGTGGCCGCTGCCGGCGCGGTGCCCTGGCCACAGATCGATTGAGCGATGCCACGTTCCGCGTTCCACGACAGGATCGGCACTTCACCCAGCGGACCGTTCAGATGCGGCTCGACCACCTGCAGCACGAAGCCGGCCGCCGCCGCAGCGTCGAAGGCATTGCCCCCACGCTCCAGCACGGCCATTGCGGCTCCGGACGCCAGCCAATGGGTCGAGGCGACGACGCCGAACGTGCCGCGGATCTCGGGGCGGGTGGTAAACATGGAAGGCCTCTCGGGTCGGAAAGCTGCAACCGCAACAATGCCGCGATGAAACGCGCGGGTCGAGCGCGGAAAGGCCTGCGGTCGGCTTTTCGCTGCGGCATAAAGCTTGCTGTCGACCGGTCTATCGCTCTCTGGGCGCCCGCCCGCCGATCCCCCTCGACCTTGCGCGCGCTTCGGCCATAATGCGTGCAACGACAAGAATCGCCGACCGAACGGATGCAAGTGCCCGATACCTCATCAACCACCCGCCCCCTGATCGACGTGCGCGATCTTGCCGTCGAGTTCACGACCGAACATGGCACCGTCCGCCCGGTCGACGGCGTTTCATTCTCCGTCAGACCCGGACGAACCCTGGGCATCGTCGGGGAATCCGGCTGCGGAAAAAGCGTCACCTCGCTCGCGATCATGGGGCTGCTGGCCAGACCGCCGGCACGGATCGCCGGCGGCCAGATCCTGTTCGACGACCGGGATCTGCTGACCCTGCCCGCCGATGCGCTGCGCGACCTGCGCGGCGACAAGCTGTCGATGATCTTTCAGGAGCCAATGAGTGCGCTCAACCCGTCGCTGACGGTTGGCGACCAGATCGGCGAGGTTTTGGTCCGCCACCGCGGCCTGAAACGCGGCCAGGCGATCGACGAGGCGGTCAAGCTGCTGCGCCTGGTCGGCATCCCAGGCCCGGAACGCCGGGTCCACGACTATCCGCACCGGATGTCCGGCGGCATGCGCCAGCGCGTCGTGATCGCCATGGCGCTCGCCTGCCAGCCCAAGCTGCTGATCGCGGACGAGCCGACCACGGCGCTCGACGTGACCATCCAGGCCCAGATCCTGGACCTGCTGCGCCGGCTGCGCGACGAGACCGGCACGGCGATCATCCTCATCACCCATGACCTGGGCGTCATCGCCGAACTGGCCGACGAGGTTGCCGTCATGTACGCCGGCCGCGTGGTCGAGCGAGCGCCGGTCGGGCGCCTGTTCGCCGAGCCGCAGCATCCCTACACCATCGGCCTGCTGGGCGCGGTGGCCCGGCTCGACCGGCCGGTCGAGCGTCTGGCCGTGATCGACGGCACCGTTCCCAGTCCGCACCACGCCCCACCCGGCTGCCGCTTCAATCCACGCTGCCCGTTCGCGGTCGAGCGCTGCCGGGTCGAGGTCCCGCCGCTGGTGCCGCTGGCACCCGACCATTGGGCGGCCTGCTGGCGCGCGCCGCTGGAGGACGCCGCATGACCGCGCCGCTCGTCAGACTGACCGGCCTCACCAAGCATTTCCCAACCCCGGGCGGTCTGGTGCGCGCGGTCGAAGGCGTTGATCTGGAACTGCATGCCGGCGAGACGCTGGCCCTGGTCGGCGAGTCCGGCAGCGGCAAATCGACCATTGGCCGGCTGGTGCTGCGCCTGATCGAACCCACCGCCGGGCAGGTCGAGATCGACGGCCGGGATCTGGGGACGCTCGGGGCGAAGGACCTGCGCGCCCTGCGGCGCGAAATGCAGATCATCTTCCAGGACCCCTACGGCTCGCTCAATCCGCGTATGACTGTCGGCGCCATGCTGGCCGAGCCGTTGCGCCTGCATGGCCTCGCCAAGGGGCGCGCGGTCGACGCGGCGGTCGCCGACCTGATGCGACTGGTGGGCCTGCTGCCCGAGCAGGCCCGGCGCTATCCCCATGAATTCTCCGGCGGCCAGCGTCAGCGCGTGGGCATCGCGCGCGCGCTCGCGGTCGAGCCGCGGCTGATCGTGTGCGACGAGGCGGTCTCCGCCCTCGACGTTTCGATCCAGGCCCAGATCATCAATCTACTGGTCGACCTGCGCCGGGCGCGCGGCCTCGCCTACCTGTTCATCTCCCACGACCTGGCGGTCGTCCGGCACATCGCCGACCGTGTGGCCGTGCTATACCTGGGGCGGGTCGTCGAGTTGGCCTCCGCCGCAAACCTGTTCGCGACGCCGCGCCATCCCTACACCCGGGCCCTGATGTCGGCGATCCCCGCGACCGATCCGACCACGCGCCACGAGCGCACGCTGCTGATCGGCGAGCCGCCCAGCCCGATCAATCTGCCCAACGGCTGCGCCTTCCATCCGCGTTGCCCGCACGCGGTCGAGCGCTGCCGGGTCGAGACTCCGGTCCTGACCGGCGACGGCCACGGCACCGCCTGCCATCTTTGGCCGGCACTGCCGGCCGTGCCGCCGCTTCCGGCCGAGCACGAGACCTCCGACCGGTTGAAGCGCCTGCAGGCGCGTTTCCAGGACCAACGGCCCACGGCCGCCGAATGACGAGGAGAACATGATGCGTCGACTGATCCGATCGAGCCTGGCCACCCTGGCGGTCGCCGGCTGCCTGGGCATGGGGGGCACCGCGTTCGCCCAGCAGCTGCGCATCGGCCTGCAGGACGATCCGGACGTGCTGGACCCGACGATCAGCCGCACCTTCGTCGGCCGGGTCGTGTTCGCCTCGCTGTGCGACAAGCTGTTCGACATCACGCCCGACCTCAAGATCGTGCCGCAACTGGCGACCGGCTATGAATGGTCGTCCGACCAGAAGAGCCTGACCGTCAAGCTACGCGACGGCGTGCTGTTCCAGGACGGCACCAGGATGGACGCGGCCGCGGTCAAATATTCGCTCGATCGGCACCTCACCCTGCCCGGCTCGACGCGCAAGAGCGAGATGGCGGGGGTGACCGGTGTCGACATCGTCGATCCGGCGACCGTCAAGATCAACCTTTCCGCCCCGTTCGCACCGCTGATCGCGGTTCTGTCCGACCGCGCCGGCATGATCGTCTCGCCCAAGGCGGCCGAGGCTGGAGCCGCCGCCTTCGGCAACCATCCGGTCTGCGCCGGCCCCTTCAAATTCGTCGAGCGCGTGCCGCAGGACAGGATCGTGTTGGAGAAATTCCCCGACTATTGGGACAAGGGCCGGATCAAGGTCGACAAGATCACTTTCCTGCCGATCCCGGATTCGGCCGTGCGCCTCGCCAACCTCAAGTCGGGCGACCTCGACATGATCGAGCGGGTGGCGCCGACCGACCTCGACGAGATCAAGGCCAACCCGAAGCTCGCGACCGCCTCGATCGGCGAGTTGGGCTACCAGGGCATCACGATCAACACCGACAATGGCCCGAAATCGAAATCGCCGCTCGGCAGCGACGAGCGGGTGCGCCAGGCGTTCTCGCTCTCGATCGACCGCGAGGCGCTGGTCCAGGTCGTCTATAATGGCTTCTTCATCGCCGACGACCAATGGACCGGACCGGCGAGCCCGTTCCATCTGAAGCGGCCCGTGCCGGCGCGCGACGTGGCCAAGGCCAAGGCGTTGCTGGCAGCCGCCGGCAAGCCGCATCCGACGGTCAATCTGACAGTGCCGAACACGCCGACCCTGATGCAGGTCGGCCAGGTCATCCAGTCGATGGCGGCCGAGGCCGGATTCGACGTGCAGCTGCAGGCGATGGAATTCGCCAGCGGGCTTGCCGCCTCGCAGAAGGGCGAGCTCGAGGCGCTCGTTCTGGCCTGGAGCGGCCGGACCGATCCGGACGGCAACATCTACAGTTTCGTCAGCTGTGGCGGCGGCCTGAACGACGGCAAATATTGCAACAAGGATGTCGACGCCGCGCTGAACACAGGGCGGACCGCCTCCGACTTCGCCGCGCGCAAGGCGGCCTACGACAAGGTGACGGAAATCACCGACAAGGAATTGCCGATCATCTACCTGTTCCATCAGCAGTGGCTGTGGGCGATGTCGAAGAACCTGAAAGGCTTCACGCCGTACCCGGACGGCATCATCCGCCTCGCCGACGTGACCAAGGGCTAAGCGGGAACTCGCCGATGTCGCATACTCGACGGAACGATACCTAGGATGCGCCGCTTCATCCTCCATCGCCTGGGGGTCCTGATCCCGACGCTCGTCTTCGTGTCGATGATGATCTTCGGCCTGCAGCAGCTGTTGCCGGGCGACCCGGCGCTGGCGCTGGCAGGCGAGGATCGCGATCCCCAGGTCATCCAGTTCCTGCGCGCCCGCTATCATCTCGATCAGCCGCTGCCGGTGCGCTACGCCTATTGGATCGGCGGCGTGCTGCACGGCGATCTGGGCGAATCGATCCGCATCCAGCGGCCGGTCGCGGAGCTGGTATTGGAAAAGCTGCCGGTGACCGGGGAGTTGACCGTACTGGCCATGCTGATCGCGCTGGCGATCGGCATCCCGGCCGGCATCGTGGCCGCGGTGAAGCGCGGCACGGCCTGGGACGTGGCCGCCAACGTGGTGGCGCTCTGGGGCCTGTCGACGCCGAACTTCTGGCTGGGCATCCTGATGATCCTGCTGTTCTCGGTCCATCTGGGTTGGCTGCCGGCGTCGGGCTTCGTCAGCCCGGCCGAGAGCCTGTGGGGCAACCTCGCGACCCTGATCATGCCGGCCTTCGTGCTGGGCAACGCCATTGCCGCCGTCATCATGCGGCACACCCGCAGCGCCATGCTGCAGGTCATGCGCTCCGACTATGTCCGCACCGCGCGCGCCAAAGGCCTGAGCGAGCGGGTCGTCATCCTGAAACACGGCCTGCGCAATGCGCTGGGCCCGGTCATCACGCTCGGCGCCCTCGAATTCGGCCAATTGCTGTCGGGCGCGGTGCTGACCGAGCAGGTCTTCACCATTCCCGGGTTCGGCAAGCTGGTGGTCGACGCCGTGTTCAACCGCGACTATGCGGTCGTCCAAGGCGTGGTGCTGTGCACCGCCAGCTTCTACATCCTGCTCAATCTCGCGGCGGACCTGCTCTATGTCGTGATCAATCCGAGGCTGCGGGCATGACCGGCGAAGTTCTGTCGAGCGGGCCGCGCACTGCCGAGCCCGGTCCGTGGGTTCGCGAGACCAGGCGTTTCCTCTGGCGGCTCGGCCGGCGCAAGACGACGCTGGTCGGTGGTGCCGTCGTGCTGCTGTTCCTGGCGCTCGCGATCTTCGCGCCGCTGCTGGCGCCCTACGACCCGATCGCCGGCAATTGGGCGACGGTACGCAAGGCGCCGTCGGCCGCCCATTGGCTGGGCACCGACGAGCTGGGCCGCGACATGCTCTCCCGCATCATCTGGGGCGCGCGTGCGTCGCTATCGGCCGGCTGCGTGTCGGTCGGCCTGGCCCTGGCCCTGGGCGTGCCCATGGGCCTGGCCGCCGGCTATGCCGGGGGCTGGACCGAGGCCATTCTGATGCGCCTGACCGATGCCATGCTGGCGATCCCGTTCCTGATCCTGGCGATCGCGCTTGCCACGTTCCTCGGACCCAGCCTGACCAACGCCATGATGGCGATCGGCATCTCGGCGACCCCGGTCTTCGTCCGCCTGACGCGCGGTCAGGTGATCTCGGCCAAGGTCGAGGATTATGTCGAGGCCGCCCGGGCGCTGGGTAATCCACCGCTGCGCATTGCGGTCCGCCATATCCTGCCGAACGTGTTGCCGCCGATCCTGGTCCAGGCGACCTTGACCATCGCCGCCGCGATCATCGCCGAGGCGAGCCTGAGCTTCCTCGGCCTCGGCCAGCAGCCGCCGCAGCCGAGTTGGGGCAGCATGCTGAACGTGGCCAAGGGTTTCCTCAACCAGGCCCCCTGGATGGCGCTCTCGCCCGGCGCCGCCATCTTCATCGTCGTGCTGGCCTTCAACATGCTGGGCGACGGACTGCGCGACGCGCTCGACCCGCGGGACTGACCGGGCTCAGCTAAATTTCGTCAACGAAGCGAGCGCGTCGCTGATCGCCCAGGCCGCCGCCATGTGTCGCGGGTTGGCGACATCGAACGTTTCCTCAGCCGCGATCAGCAGCAGACCGCCATCCGGGGTCCGCTCGCACAACACACCCGCCGGCGGCGTGATCAGTGCGGCACGCGGCGCGTCGAGATATGTCATCCAACTGGGACGGAAAAGCCTTTTCCGCAGGACGTTGTGCTTGTCGTTGAGTTCGCAAGCGTCGATGAGATCGCTGGAGAAGGCATCCGCGGAGACAGCGCCCCAGACCTGCACCATCGCCATTATCACGGATCGGAAAACAGGATAGGTCACGAGTGCCGGATCGGGGATGACGTCGTATTCCGTGGAAAACACGCCGCTATTCTGTATCGTCGATTGGCCGAAATCTCGACCCGCCCACATGCGGAGTTTGACTTGTCTTGATGATCGCAGTTGCTCGTTGACGATCGCGCAGCCATATGGTCCGCCCGGCTGCGGTTCGCCAAAATCATTCGTTCGGCTACCTTGCTCGAAAATTGTCGCCAACCGACGGCCCGTATTCTCGTCGAGCGGCACATGTTCCATTTTAACGAGGTCGAGTGCAAACCAGGAATGAAACAGTGGGTGTATCGCGCCCAAAACCTCTGCCGATTCCAATAAAAGTTCGCCCAAACGAGCGGGGCTGTCGGCCCTTCAACCCCAACAAAAATTAGTCGTGAAATTATTCGACACTGTTCGAGGCCTCCGGCCAGGGTGTGTATATTACTTTAACGCCTTCAAGTGTTTGTCTTTTGCGAACATCCTTTTTGCGAATTCATAGGCCGTAGGCGATCGACAGCAGGGCGAGCAGTCGGGATTCCGAGCCTTCTACCTGCAATCGCGGCCGGCCGAACCGATCCCGGTCGGCACCGGCAAGAACTGTTCCGCAGCCCAGCACCAGCCCGTTCGGCTGCAAACTCATGCTGGCATGGACGGGCCGAAACCGTCCGCGTTCCCGCCATTCTCTCTGCAACCGATCCGCTATCATTGCTCCTCCCGACAACTGACTGCCCGGCATAGTTGCGGTTTCGATGTCAGCTCGTCAAGAACATATACGGAACGTTTTTGTTGCGCAGGCGCGCTCGAAACCGCGAAAGAATCGCGACCGCTGCACGGCCGCCGTTTACCGGACGTTCATCGACGCCCGGCATGATCTGTCCATGCTTCGAATTTATGTCTGCATCACCCAACAGCACGACCTGCGCCTCGTTGCGCTGGCCGGTCTCATCTGCCTGCTGGCAAGCTACACCGCCTTCAGCCTTGCGGGCCGGGCGGCGCAGGCTTCATCGCGCAGTCGCGCCGTCTGGATCACCGCCAGCGGGCTCGCGACCGGCAGCGGCATCTGGGCGACGCATTTCATCGCGATGCTGGCTTTCCAGCCCGATCTGCCGGTGGCCTACGAGCTCGGGCGGACGGTTCTGTCGATCGTCATCTCGGCACTGGTTTCGGGCGCCGGCCTGGCGATCGCCCTGCGGCCGCGGACCCGGATCCTGGGCGGGCTGGTCGTCGGCGCCGGCATCGGCGCGATGCATTATACCGGCATGACGGCCCTGGAGCTGCCGGGCGAACAGGTCTACGACCCGACGCTGGCCATCGTCTCGCTGATCATCGGCATGGGATTGAGCGCAGCCTCGACGGCGGTTGGCTTCGTGCAGCGTGGTCCGGCCCGTCGGGTCGTCGCGGCGCTGCTGCTGACGCTCGGCATCTGCGGCCTGCATTTCACGGGAATGGCCGCGGTCGCCATCCTGCCGGATGCCGCCGTGCCGCTACCTGGCGAAACCATCGACCCGTTCTGGCTCGCGACCGCCATTACGGCGGTGACCGTGTTGATCCTCGGCCTTGGTCTGGCGGGCTCCAGCGTCGACGAGCATCTGACCGGCCGATCGATCCAGGAAGCGGCGCGGCTGCGCGCCAGCGAAAAGCGCTTCCGCCAGCTGGCCAATGCCACCTTCGAGGGCATCGTCCTCCATGTCGATGGGCGCATGGTCGACGCCAACCAGGCGATGTGCACGCTGCTCGGCAAGCCGCTAGACTGGCTGATCGGCCGCGAAATCTGGGAAATCATCGCGCCAGGCAGCCACGACCTGGTGCGCCTGCGCATGCTGACCGGCGAGCACCACACACAAGAGATCGAGTTGCGCCACGGTGACCAGGAGACCATCGCGGTCGAGGTCGTCGCCCAGACCATCGAGTACGAAGGCAGCACGGCACGCGTCGTGGCCGTGCGCGACATCCGCGAGCGCCGGGCGGCGGAAGAACAGATCCGGCATATGGCGCATCACGACACGCTGACCGGCCTCCCGAACCGCCGCATGTTCCACGACCGCCTGAACCAGGCCGTGGCGCTGGCACGACGCAACGGGACGACGGTCGCCGTGCTGTGCCTCGATCTCGACCGCTTCAAGAACGTCAACGACCTGTCGGGCCATGCGGGCGGCGACCTGCTGCTGCGGCAGGTAGCAGAGCGTCTGTCGGCCGGCGTGCGCGGCCAGGATACGGTGGCGCGGCTCAGCGGCGACGAATTCGCCATCATCCAGGTCGGGGCCAGCCATCCCGACGATGCCTCGATCCTCGCCGAACGGCTGGTGAAGGCGATCGGCACGCCCTTCGACCTCGACGGCCAGCAGATGGTGATCGGGACCAGCATCGGCGTCTCGATGTTTCCGAGCGACGCGGATGCCGGCGAGGACCTCGTGCGCGCCGCCGACACTGCGCTCTACCGCGCCAAGGGCGCCGGACGCGGCACCTATCGCTTCTTCGAATCCGAGATGGACGCCCGCCTGCAGGAGCGACGCGTGCTGGAGCGCGACCTGCGCCAAGCGCTCGCGGTCGATCAGCTCGAACTCTACTACCAGCCGCTCGTCGGCTGCGGTACCGAAGACGTCATGGGCTTCGAGGCGCTGGTCCGCTGGCACCATCCGACCCGTGGCCTGGTCTCGCCGGCGGAATTCATCCCGCTGGCCGAGGAATGCGGCCTGATCATGCCTCTCGGCAGCTGGGTGTTGCGCACCGCCTGCCTGGAGGCGACGCGGTGGCCGAGCGACCATCGGATCGCCGTCAACCTGTCCCCGATCCAGTTCCGGCACGCCGATCTCAGCAAGGAAATCCTGACGATCCTGGCCCAGACTGGCCTGGCGCCGGAACGGCTGGAGCTGGAAATCACCGAAGGCGTCCTGATCGAGGATACCGAACGCACGCTCGCCACCTTGAAGACGCTCAAGGCCGCGGGCATCAGCGTATCCCTCGACGATTTCGGCACGGGCTTTTCGAGCCTCAGCTATCTGCAGCGTTTCCCGTTCGACAAGATCAAGATCGACCGCTCCTTCATCTGGGAGATGGAGCACAACGCCGATTCCATGGCCATCGTCCGCTCGGTCATCGCGCTGGGCCGGTCGCTGCGCATCACGGTGATCGCCGAAGGCGTCGAGACGCAGGAGCAGCTGGCACTGCTCCAGAACGAGCAATGCGACCAGGTCCAGGGCTTCCTGCTCGGGCGGCCGCTGCCGGCGCAGGCGCTGGCGCGTTCGCCGGAAGCCGAGCGGGACGCCGCAGCCGCCGAATGACGTCCTGCTAGAGATTGTCGCCCTCGAGGGCGGCAAGCAGTGCATCGGTCACCTGCCGCGTCGTCGCAGGACCACCCAGGTCCGGCGTGTGAAGCGACGGATCGGCGGTCACCCGTTCGATCGCGCGCATCAGCCGCGCCGCCGCCGTCGGCTCGCCCAGATGCTCCAGCATCATCACCGCGGACCAGAAGGTGCCGACCGGATTGGCGATGCCCTTGCCGACGATATCGAAGGCGGAACCATGGATCGGCTCGAACATCGACGGAAACGTCCGTTCTGGATTGAGGTTCGCCGTGGGCGCGATGCCGAGCGAACCCGCGAGCGCCGCCGCGAGGTCGGACAGTACGTCGGCGTGCAGGTTGGTCGCGACCACAGTATCGATCGAGCCCGGCTTCAGCACCATGCGCATGGTCATGGCATCGACCAGCATCTTGTCCCAGGTGACATCCGGATAGTCCGCCGCCACTTCCGCCGCGATCTCGTCCCACAACACCATGCCGTGCCGCTGGGCGTTCGACTTGGTCACGACGGTCAGCAGCTTGCGCGGGCGCGAGCGCGCAAGATCGAACGCGAAGCGCATGATCCGGGCGACGCCGGACCGGGTGAAGATCGAGACCTCGGTCGCCACTTCCTCCGGCAATCCCCGATGGGAGCGGCCGCCCTGCCCGGCATATTCACCCTCGGAATTCTCGCGGACGATGACCCAGTCGAGATCGCCCTGCCCGACCCCGCGCAACGGGCTCGTGATGCCCGGCAGGATCCGGGTCGGGCGGACGTTGGCATATTGATCGAACGGCTGGCAGATCGCGAGGCGCAGGCCCCAGAGCGTCACGTGATCCGGCACGTCGGGCGCGCCGACCGCGCCGAAATAGATCGCATCGAACGGCTTCAGCCGGGCGAGCCCGTCGGCCGGCATCATCACGCCATGGCGCTTGTAATAGTCGGAGCCCCAGTCGAAATCCTCGACGTCGAGCCGGAAACCGCCGTCGCGGCGCGCGCAGACGGCGAGCGCTTCGAGGCCGGCAGCGATCACTTCGGTGCCGATGCCGTCGCCGGGAATCGCCGCGATCTTGTAGGAGCGCATCACTATCCTCCCGGTCAACGCTTCGGCGTCACGGCGACGTCGCTCAACCCGCGTGCCGCAAGGTTTTCGATCAACGCCCTCACGCCGAAAGTCCAGGGCGTCACCTGGTCGGTGTGCCGCACCCGATTGACCAGCGCGCCCAGATGCCGCGAGCGGATGACCACGATGTCGTCAAGCTTGTGGGTGAAGCCGCCCCCGCCGCCGGCCCGTTCCTGGGTGGGCGCGAACATGGTGCCGAGGAACAGGCAGAACCCATCCGGATATTGATGATGGGCCGAGACGGTCTGGGCCACGATGTCGGCCGGGTCGCGGCTGATCCGGCTCATCGAGGACAGGCCGTCGAGCACGAAGCCGTCGGTGCCCTCGACCCTGAGCGCCACATCGGTCGCACGGATGTCGTCGAGCGAGAAGCCGCCATCGAACAGGCGGACGAACGGACCGATCGCGGTCGACCCGTTGTTGTCCTTCGCCTTGGACAGCAGCAGCGCGCTGCGCCCCTCGACATCCCGCAGGTTGACGTCGTTGCCGAGCGTGGCACCGACAATGCGGCCCTTGCTCGACACCAGCAGCACGATCTCCGGCTCCGGATTGTTCCAGGTCGAGGCCGGGTGGATGCCGATCTCGGCGCCGAAGCCCACGGACGACAGCGGCTGCGCCTTGGTGAAGACCTCAGCATCCGGTCCGATGCCGACCTCGAGATATTGCGACCAGAGACCGCGCTCTACCAAGGCGGCCTTGAGCTGTGCCGCAGCCTCGGAACCGGGCTTGACCGAGCCCAGGTCGGCGCCAATCTCGGCAGCGAGCGCACTGCGGATCGCATCAGCGGCACCGGGATCGCCCTTCGCCTGTTCCTCGACCACCCGCTCGACCATGCTGGCCGCGAAAGTGACGCCGGCGGCCTTGATCGCCT
This sequence comes from Aliidongia sp., assembly GCF_035943795.1. Classification (NCBI taxonomy): domain Bacteria; kingdom Pseudomonadati; phylum Pseudomonadota; class Alphaproteobacteria; order Rhodospirillales; family Dongiaceae; genus Aliidongia; species Aliidongia sp. The sequence goes on from NZ_DASZBY010000099.1 coordinate 22,976, forward strand.
GGCAATCGATCGGCGACAGCAACCAGGGCTTCGCCGGGTCGCGCACCGTCAGGTCGCTGTTGCGCAACAGGCTCTCGACCGAGCCCAGCAACGGCCCGCGGCGGACCGCCTTGATGAAGCCGACCGGATCATCGAGTTCGAACAGGGCCGACACGGTCGCGACCGACGCGCTGATGTCGTAGACGCCGATGGCGTCGATCACGACCACGGCCGGCCCGCCGCCGGTACCCGGCAGCCAGGCCCGACCGACCCAGGTTCCTGCCGCGAAATCGTCGGGGTGGGTGTAGTGATCGAACAGTGTCGTACCCATGGCCGTTTCTCCCGTAAAGTCCATTTGTCTGATGATTTCTCCCGAAGCTAGCGCGCTTCCGGCCCGCGAGCGAGCCCGGGAATGACAAATTTTCCGATCCCAGCGTCGCATCGCACGAAACACTGCATCCGGGCCATGCGCTCCGATTCGTTCGCCGATCTTGAATGTGCAGCGCAACAAAGGTATCTGCAGGAGATGTTTGGGGAGTAGTCGCCCCGGATCGCGCCCGGCGCGATCGGGGGCGCACGTCAACATTCTCGGGGTTTCGGCCCCGTGGCGTGCGCAGTCCGCGCCCGAGCGATGCTCGGGGCCGCAACTTGACGAGACCAGCAGGCCGATGCGTCCCGTTTTGGGTCAGGGACGCCAAGTACCGGCCATGCTGCTTCTCGACCCCGAGAAACCGTCGATGGCCAGCGCGAAAGAAAGCGTCGCGTTCACCTCAATCCTTGCCAGCGGCCTGCTGACGGCACTCAAGCTCGCCGTGGGCCTGCTGACCGGCAGTCTCGGGATTCTGTCGGAGGCGGCACATTCGGCGCTCGATTGCGCCGGCACGGTACTGACCTTCATCGCGATCCGGATCGGCGACAAGCCGCCCGACCATGACCATCCCTATGGCCATGGCAAGGTCGAGAGCATCGCCGCCCTGGCCGAGACGGCGCTGCTGTTCGCGACCAGCGCCTGGATCATCGGCGCGGCGGCGGAACGCCTGCTGCACGGCGGCACAGCGGTCGAGCCCAGCTGGACAGCGGTCGGCGTCATGGGGCTGTCGATGGTCATCGACTTCTTCCGCTCGCGCAAGCTGACCAAGGTCGCGCGCGAGACCAACAGCCCGGCGCTCGCCGCCGACGCGCTGCATTTCCGGTCCGACATCTACAGTTCCGGCGTCGTCCTGTTGGGCTTGGGCCTGGTCTACCTGGGTTACCCGCTGGGCGATCCGTTGGCTGCCATCGGGGTTGCCGTCTTCGTGCTGCGCGCCGGCTATCGGTTGGGTCGCGAGACGATCGAGACGCTGATCGACACCGCCCCCGAAGGCATCGACACCGTGGTGCGCGGTGCGATCCAGGGCATCGCCGACGTCAGCCGGATCGAACGTGTCCGCGGCGGTCCGCGCGGCAGCTCGGTGTTCGTCGATCTGGATATCGCCGTCGCCCGCACGCTGCCGCTCGAACGGGTCGCCGAAATCAAGGAACAGGTCACTCATCGGATCCAGGAGGAAATGCCGGGCGCCGACGTAATGGTCATGACCCATCCTCTGGCGCTCGATGACGAGACCATCCTCGACCGGGTCCTGGTGATCGCCGCCAGCCAGGGCGTGCCGGTCCATCACGTGACCGTCCAGCATGTCGAGGAACGCGTCTCGGTCAGCTTCGACCTGGAGGTCGACGGCCGGCAGAGCATGGCGCAGGCCCACGTCACCGCCTCCGCGCTGGAACGCGGCATCCGCCAGGAACTGGGCGACGAGATCGAGGTGGAAAGCCATATCGAGCCGCTGCAGACCGACGCCGTCACCGGCACGGAGCTGCCGTGGGCCGAGTATCGCCGCATTCGCGACGAGATCGAGGCATTGGCGGATGCCACGCCCCTGCTGATCGACGCCCATGAGATCCGGATCCGTGCGACCGAGGTCGGGCTCTATCTGTCGCTCCATTGCCATGTCCCGCCGGATGCGTCGGTCGAGGATGCCCATGACGCCGTCTCGGCACTGGAACAGAAGATCCGCGGACAGATCGACGGCGTCCGCCGGATCATCGTCCACGCCGAGCCGCCGGCGCTGCCCTTGGCGACGGAGCCCGCATGACCGTCGACTGGGACCGGATCGAGCGATGGAAGGGCTTTCTGCTCGAAAACGAAACCGGAGAAATCGAGACCGTCTTCCGCAGCGACGGAGCCCGCGGACCCTCGATCAAGTGGCGGCCGACGGTCGACGACCTGCAGCCGAAAGTGCTGAAGTTCGCGCTCGATCATTGGGATCGGGCGGTGGTCTCCCTCGGCGCCCCCAGGATCCGCCTGGTCGAT